>NZ_JBFUIC010000114.1:0-17976 GCF_056402075.1 Pseudomonas sp. P4_C3 | reverse complement strand
GGGCAATGGACGTGGGCACCAGGACAAACTGGTAGTCACTTTGCGACGCATTCAGAGCCTCGACCAGTTGCGGCAGCAACCCGGTATCGGCCCCGGATTCCGGGCGCACGGTATAGGGCGGAAAGTGCGCGGCACCAATGCGCACCAGCTGCGCAGCCTGGGACGGCATCACCGTTGACGCTGCAAGCATCGCCAGCAAAAGCTGCGAGGCTGTCCGAATCGGCGAATCCATCAAAACAACCCCACTCCCCAATAAAACAGCATCAATGCATTCAAGCTAGGCGGTTTTGTCCAGTTAGCCAGTTTAATGCTGGCCATTACAACTTTATTGCCGGTCTTCCAGCACCAGAATCAACGCTTCATCAGCCAACTGATCGAGGCTCATGTTGCCGTCGGCGCGAAACCAGGTGGTGGTCCAGGACAATGCGCCGGTCAGGAACCGTCGGGTGATAAACACATCGCCGCGGATAAAACCGGCGGTCTTGGCTTCGCCCAGTACTTGCATCCAGATGTCTTCGTAGATATCCCGCAGCGCCAGGACCTTGGCCTGGCCGTCTTCGGACAGCGAGCGCCATTCGTAGACCAGCACGGCCATGGCCTCGCCGCTGCCGCCCATGATCGACTGCAATTCACACCGGATCAAGGCCAGCACCCGCTCGCGCACATTGCCGGCCTCGGCGATGGCCGCACGCATCAACGCGGTGTTGTAGCGTATGGTTTCCTCCATCACGGCGCGCAGGATTTCGTCCTTGCTTTTGAAGTGATGGAAAATACTCCCGGACTGAATACCCACGGCGCCAGCCAGATCGCGCACGGTCGTGCGTTCATAGCCTTTATTGCGGAACAGGTGGGCCGCCACTTGCAGCAGCTTGCCACGGGCGCTGTCCGGGTCGGTCAATTGGCCGTCGTCSACCAAYTSRCGCATGACCCTCAGGGCTTTTTGCTCRTCCACCCRTTCTCTCCTACAGTCGATCAATCAATAACGCCGATCCCCCGAAAACACCGGRGTTGCGCGGGCAATTTAAGCKCATGGATGCAACCAAGCAAGCGCTTGGGCAGAAGATAATCAAGTCATTTACAAACCAAGCGCTTGCTTGGTAATGTCGACGCACTTCGGTTGGAGGTGGCTATGGAATGGACTGCGCCTAAAACAATTCGCATCGGTTGTGCCAGCGCCTTCTGGGGCGATACCTCGACCGCTGCCGCGCAACTCGTGGAACACGGGCATCTGGACTATCTGGTCTTCGACTACCTGGCCGAGATCACTCTGTCGATCATGGCCGGCGCGCGGATGAAAGATCCCCAGGCCGGCTATGCGGGCGACTTCATCGAAGTCCTCGTGCCCTTGCTGCAGCAACTCGCGGCGCACAACATCCGGGTCATCAGCAATGCCGGCGGGGTCAATCCCCAAGCCTGCGCCGCCGCCCTGCAAGCAGCCTGCGACAAGGCCGGGGTGGCCCTGAAGATTGCCGTGCTGCTGGGTGACGATCTGCAGCCGCAATTCAAACAGCTAGGCAACCTGGGCATTCATGAAATGTTCAGCGGCGCACCTTTGCCATCGATGTGTGTCTCGACCAATGCCTACCTCGGTGCACCCGGCATCGTCGAAGCCCTGCGTCTGGGGGCGGACATCGTGATCACCGGGCGCGTGGTCGACAGTGCGGTGGTCAGCGCCGCGCTGGTGCATGAGTTCGGCTGGTCGTGGCACGACTACGACAAGCTCGCCCAGGCAGCATTGGCCGGGCACATCATCGAATGCGGTGCCCAGTGCACGGGCGGCAACTTCACGGATTGGCGCGACGTCCCCGACTACGAACACATCGGCTTTCCCATCGTCGAAGTCAGCGCCGACAGCCAGTTCATCGTCAGCAAACCCGAAGGGACCGGCGGGCTGGTCACGCCGCTGACGGTGGGCGAACAGATGCTGTACGAAATCGGTGATCCCCGCGCGTATCTGCTGCCCGACGTGGTGTGCGATTTCACTCAGGTCAAACTGCTGCAACAAGGCAGGAACGCGGTGCAGGTGCACGGCGCCAAAGGCCTGCCGCCGACCGCTCAATACAAGGTCAGCGCCACCTACCCCGATGGTTTTCGCTGCACCGCCAGTTGCCTGATTGCCGGCATCGACGCCGTCGACAAGGCGCGGCGAGTCAGCGCGGCGATCATCAACAAGACCTCGGAAATGTTCCGCCAGCGCGGCTGGGCAACCTACAGCGACGTGAATATCGAGTTGCTGGGCAGCGAAGCCACCTACGGCCCCCACGGCCAGCGTCAGGACAGCCGCGAAGTGGTGATCAAACTCGCAGTACGCCATCCGGACAAGCAGGCATTGATCGTGTTCTCCCGGGAAATTGCCCAGGCCGCCACCGGCATGGCGCCGGGGCTGACCGGCATTGTCGGTGGCCGGCCGACGGTGTATCCGCTGATCCGGCTGTTCTCGTTCCTGATCGACAAAACCGCCTGCACGCTGGACATTGATTGCATGGGCCAGCGCCACCGGTGTGCCCTGCCCGCCCTCGATGTGCTCGATCCGCTGGACCTGCCAGCCCCGCTCGCGCCACCGAAACCGACGGGCCTGGCCGACGCCAGCGTGGCCCTGGTCAAACTGGCGGTCGCTCGCTCTGGCGACAAGGGCAACCACAGCAACATCGGCGTCATGGCCCGCGAGCCCGAGTTCCTGCCGTGGATCGCCGAAGCCTTGACCCCGGAAGTGATCGTCGACTGGATGGGCCACGTCCTCGATCCCATCCACGGGCGAGTCGAACGCTGGTACTTGCCCGCCAGTCACAGCCTGAATTTCCTGCTGGAAAACGCCCTCGGCGGCGGTGGTGTCGCCAGCTTGCGCATCGATCCGCAAGGCAAAGCCTTCGCCCAGCAACTGCTGGAAATCCAGATTCCGGTGCCGCAGCGCATCGCCGACCAGTTCAACTAGAGGATTGCCGCCATGGCCTACGATTCGATTTTCAAAGCCGATTTGTTTGCCGGCCAAAACATCATCGTCACCGGTGGTGGCAGTGGCATCGGCCGCTGCACCGCCCACGAACTGGCGGCCCTCGGCGCCCATGTGCTGCTGGTCGGGCGCAAGGCCGACAAGCTGAAAACCGTTGCGGCAGAGATTGTCGAAGACGGCGGCAAGGCCGATTGGGCGGTTTGCGACATCCGCGAGGAAGAACCGGTGCAGCACCTGGTCAGCGAATTGATTCGCAAGCATGGCCCCATTCATGGCCTGGTCAATAATGCGGGCGGGCAGTACCCGTCGCCCCTGGCCTCGATCAATCAGAAGGGTTTCGAAACCGTGATGCGCACCAATCTGGTGGGCGGTTTCCTGATGGCCCGGGAAGTGTTCAACCAGTCCATGAGCAAGCACGGCGGCGCCATCGTCAACATGCTCGCCGACATGTGGGGCGGCATGCCCGGTATGGGCCACTCCGGCGCGGCACGTTCGGGCATGGACAATCTGACCAAGACCGCCGCGTACGAATGGGGGCATGCCGGGGTGCGGGTCAACGCCGTGGCGCCGGGCTGGATTGCCTCCAGTGGCATGGACACCTACGAAGGCGCCTTCAAGGCTGCGATTCCGACGTTGCGCGAACACGTGCCGCTCAAGCGCATCGGCACCGAATCGGAAGTCAGCGCGGCGATTGTTTTCCTGCTCAGCCCGGCAGCGGCGTTCGTCAGCGGCAGCACCTTGCGCATCGACGGCGCCGCCAGCCTCGGCGGGCGCGCCTGGCCGATTCATAAGGCGACCAACAGCGAGTCGTACAACGGTTTCCACCGTGCCTACGTACCAGACGTATTGAAGGACAAGGAATAACCCATGCCGGTGATTCAGTCGTTACTCGATCCCCACAGCGAGCCGTTCGCCCAGAACCGTGAAGCGATGCTGAGCGCCATCGAGCAGGTTCGCGTGCTCGAACAGAACCTGCTGAACAAGGCTGCCGAAGCCAAACCCAGGTTCGAAAAACGCGGTCAGTTATTGCCCCGTGAACGCCTCAATCTACTGCTGGACCCCGGCGCGCCGTTTCTTGAACTGGCGAGCCTGGCCGGCTACAAGCTGCACGACGACAAGGACGGCAGCTGCGCCGGTGGCGGCTTGATCGCCGGCATCGGCTATGTCTGCGGCGTGCGGGTGCTGGTGGTGGCGAACAACAGCGCAATCAAGGGCGGGACCATTTCCCCCAGCGGTTTGAAAAAATCCCTGCGCCTGCAACGGATCGCCATGGAAAACAAACTGCCGGTGATCACCCTCGCCGAAAGCGGCGGTGCCAACCTCAATTACGCGGCGGAGATTTTCGTCGAAGGTGCGCGCAGCTTTGCCAATCAGGCGCGGATGTCGGCCATGGGGTTGCCGCAGGTCACTGTGGTGCACGGCTCGGCCACGGCGGGCGGTGCCTATCAGCCGGGGCTGTCGGATTACGTGGTGGTGGTGCGCGGCAAGGCCAAGCTGTTTCTCGCCGGCCCGCCATTGCTCAAGGCCGCCACCGGCGAAGTCGCGACCGATGAAGAACTGGGCGGCGCCGAGATGCACGCACAAACCGCCGGCACCGCCGAATACCTGGCTGAAAACGACGCCGACGGTGTGCGTCAGGTACGCGAGATTGTCAGCCTGCTGCCGTGGAACGAGCAGTTGCCCCGCCAGCCCGAACGGCATTGGGAAGAACCGCTTTACCCCATCGACGAACTGCTGGGCCTGATCCCGGATGACCCGAAAAAACCCTACGACGTACGCGAGATCATCGCCCGGATTGCCGACGCTTCGAACTTTCTTGAATTCAAGGGCGAGTTCGATCAGCAGACCGTCTGCGGTCACCTGAAAATTCAGGGGCGCGCCTGTGGTTTCATCGGCAACAACGGCCCGATCACGCCAAAAGGTGCAAGCAAGGCCGCGCAGTTCATCCAGCTGTGCGACCAGAGCCRSACGCCGCTGCTGTTYTTCCACAAYACCACCGGSTTCATGGTSGGCACCGAATCSGARCAGCARGGSGTGATCAARCACGGSGCGAAGATGATCCAGGCGGTGGCCAAYGCCCGGGTGCCGAAGCTGAGCATCGTCGTTGGCGGCTCATATGGCGCCGGCAACTATGCGATGTGCGGACGCGGCCTCGACCCGCGTTTCATCTTCGCCTGGCCCAACAGCCGCACCGCCGTGATGGGCGGTGCACAAGCGGGCAAAGTGCTGCGCATCGTCACCGAGGCCAAACAGGCCAAGGACGGCCTGGTGCCCGACCCGAAAATCCTCGACATGCTCGAACAGGTCACCGCGCAGAAACTCGACAGCCAGTCCACGGCGCTCTATGGCAGCGCCAACCTGTGGGACGACGGTTTGATCGACCCGCGCGATACCCGGACCTTGCTCGGTTACTTGCTGGATATCTGTCATGAGGCCGAAGTGCGGCCACTGCAAGCCAACAGTTTTGGTGTAGCCCGCTTCTAAGGGCGATCAGAGGAGAACAATAAAAATGATCTTCACCCAGGAACACGAAGCACTGCGCCGCACCGTGCGCCAATTCGTCGAGCACGAGATCAACCCGCACGTCGAGGAATGGGAAAAGGCCGGGCGCTTCCCCATCCACGATATCTTCCGCAAGGCTGGCGACCTCGGCCTCCTGGGGATTTCCAAGCCGGAAAAATTCGGCGGCATGGGCCTCGACTACAGCTATTCGATCGTCGCGGCCGAAGAGTTCGGCACCATTCACTGCGGCGGCATACCGATGTCCATCGGCGTGCAGACCGACATGTGTACGCCTGCGCTGGCACGGTTCGGCTCCGATGAGTTGCGCGACGAATTCCTGCGCCCGGCCATCAGCGGCGAGCAGGTCGGCTGCATCGGTGTCTCCGAAGTCGGCGCCGGCTCTGACGTTGCCGGCTTGAAAACCACAGCGCGCAAGGACGGCGATGATTATGTGATCAACGGCAGCAAGATGTGGATCACCAACTCGCCGAGCGCCGACTTCATCTGCCTGCTGGTCAACACCTCGGACGACAAACCGCACATCAACAAGTCGCTGATCATGGTGCCGATGAACACGCAGGGCATCAGCTTGAGCTCACACCTGGACAAGCTCGGCATGCGCAGCTCGGAAACCGCCCAGGTGTTTTTCGACAACGTGCGCGTACCGCAACGCAACCGCATCGGCCATGAAGGCGCGGGGTTCATGATGCAGATGTTGCAGTTCCAGGAGGAACGCCTGTTCGGCGCGGCCAACATGATCAAGGGCCTGGAGTATTGCGTCGACAGCACCATCGAATACTGCAAGGAGCGTAAGACCTTCGGCAACGCGCTGATCGACAATCAGGTGATCCACTTCCGCCTGGCGGAACTGCAAACCGAAATCGAATGCCTGCGGGCGCTGGTCTATCAGGCCACCGAGCAATACATCAAAGGCCAGGACGTCACGCGCCTGGCCTCCATGGCCAAGCTCAAGGCCGGACGGCTGGGTCGGGAAGTCAGTGACAGTTGCCTGCAATACTGGGGCGGCATGGGCTTCATGTGGGACAACCCGGTGGCCCGGGCTTACCGCGATGTACGGCTGGTGTCGATCGGCGGCGGCGCCGACGAAATCATGCTGGGGATCATCTGCAAACTGATGGGCATCCTGCCGGGGAAAAAGAAATGAACAACCTGCCGGTTTGCCAGACTTTGCTGCTGGAACTGCACAGCGGCGTATTGCACATCACCCTCAATCGCCCGGACAGCCGCAATGCGATGAGCTTGCAGATGGTCACCGAGTTGCGTTCGGTGCTGGCAGCCGTGCGCGATGACCGGGGGGTTCGCGCGCTGGTGATCGGCGGTGCCGGAGGCCACTTCTGCGCCGGCGGCGATCTCAAGGACATGGCCAGTGCCCGTGCTCAGGGTTCCAGCGCTCACTGTGATTTGAACCGGGTGTTCGGTGCGCTGCTGCAAGAGGTGCAACACGCACCGCAAGTGGTGATCACGGTGCTGCAAGGCGCGGTGCTTGGCGGTGGTTTCGGCCTGGCCTGTGTCAGCGATATCGCCCTGGCCGATCACCAGGCGCAATTCGGCCTGCCGGAAACCAGCCTCGGCCTGCTGCCGGCGCAGATCGCGCCATTCGTGGTGCAGCGCATCGGCTTGACCCAGGCCCGAAGACTGGCCCTGACCGCGGCCCGCTTTGATGGCCACCAGGCGCGCCGCATGGGGCTGGTGCATTTTGTCGAGCATGATCCGCAGGCCCTGGCCGAGCGTCTCGATGAGGTGTTGGCCCATGTGTTGTGTTGTGCGCCGGGGGCGAATGCGATGACCAAGAAACTCTTGCTGGCGAGTGCCGGAGAGCCGTCGGATGAGTTGCTTGATCAAGCGGCTGAATGGTTCAGCGAGGCGGTGACCGGAGCCGAAGGCATCGAGGGAACGATGGCCTTCGTGCAAAAACGCAAACCGGGGTGGGCCTCCTGAAAAGCATCGCGAGCAAGCTCGCTCCCACAGGGTTTATGAACGACATAAATCCAATGTGGGAGCGAGCTTGCTCGCGATGAGGCCCGACCAGACACTGCTAAAAATCAGAGAGCCTACCCATGCCCGGACTCAAAAAAATCCTCATCGCCAACCGCGGTGAAATCGCCTGCCGCATCCAGCGCACGGCCCAGGCGCTGGGCTATCGCACCGTCGCCGTGTTCAGCGACGCCGACGCCGATGCCCTGCACGTGCAGATGGCTGACGAGGCGGTCAACATCGGGCCGGCCCCCGTGCACCAGTCTTACCTGAACATCCAGGCCATCCTCGACGCGGCCCGGCGCACGGGCGCGGATGCGATCCATCCGGGCTACGGCTTCCTCTCGGAAAACGCCGGGTTTGCCCTCGCCTGCCAGGACGCCGGCATCACCTTCATCGGCCCCAGCCCCGAGGCCATCGAACTGATGGGCAGCAAGCGCCTGTCGAAGCTCGCCATGCTCGAAGCCGGTGTGCCTTGCATCGACGGTTATCAAGGCGACGGGCAGGACGACGCGACCCTGAGCCGCGAAGCCGGACGCATCGGCTATCCGTTGATGATCAAGGCCAGTGCGGGCGGCGGTGGACGCGGCATGCGCCTGGTGCACAACGCCAGCGACTTGCTGGAACAGATTCGCACCGCGCGCTCCGAAGCCCTGAACGGTTTTGGCAGCGGCGAACTGATTCTCGAACAGGCATTGGTCGAACCCCGTCACGTCGAGGTCCAGCTGTTCGGTGACCGGCATGGCAACCTGATTTACCTCGGTGAGCGCGACTGTTCGGTGCAGCGCCGGCATCAGAAAGTCATCGAGGAAGCACCCTGCCCAGTGATGACGCCTGAACTGCGGCAGGCCATGGGCGAAGCAGCGCTCAAGGCCGGGCGCGCGGTGCAGTACGTCGGTGCGGGCACCGTGGAGTTTTTGCTGGATGCACGCGGGCAGTTTTACTTTCTGGAGATGAACACCCGGCTACAAGTGGAGCACCCGGTGACCGAACTGATCACCGGCCTGGACCTGGTGGCCTGGCAGTTGAATATCGCCGAAGGGCAGCCGCTGCCCTTGCGCCAGGAGCAGGTGCAACTCCACGGGCACGCCATGGAAGTACGCCTGTATGCCGAAGATCCGGCTCAGGGTTTTCTGCCGCAAACCGGGCGCGTCGTGGCCTGGGAACCGGAATTGCAGGGCGGCGTGCGGATCGACCACGGCCTGATCGAAGGCCAGATCATCAGCCCCTTCTACGACCCGATGCTCGGCAAGTTCATCGCCCACGGCGCCACCCGCGAGGAAGCCCGACGCAAATTGCTGCGGGCGGTACAAGACAGCGTGCTGCTGGGCGTGCAAAGCAATCAGCGCTTGCTCGCCAGCCTGCTGGAACACCCGCAGTTCGCCTGCGGGGACTTCAGCACCGGGTTCATCGCGCAGCATTTTTCCGAGCATGCCTGCCTGCAGTCCCATGCCCCGGGCGCGCATCACCTGGCCATCGCCACCGCCCTCTTCTATCAGGCCTCAGCGCAGGCTCATCCGGCCGCGCTTTGCGGTTGGCGCAACAACGCCAGCGTGCCACTGCACTATCGCATTGGCCTGCAGGATCAGGATTGGCCGGTAGCGTTGCGGGCAATCCCCGGCGAGCCGTTGCACATTCAGGTCGCCGGGCACAACCTCGCACTGAAGATCATCCACAACGATGGACGCTGGGCCACCCTTGAGATTGATGGCATCCGCCAGCGCCACGCTTATCGCCTGGAGGCCGGGCAGCTCTGGCTGTTTACCCGCCCGGGCAGCCTGCAATTTGAGGATCGCACCCAGGCGCAGGTGACCAGCCAGGCCGGTGCCAGCTCCGGCACCCTCAAGGCACCGATGGACGGGGCGATTGTCGACGTCCTGGTCAATGAAGGCAGCCCGGTGAGCAAGGGCCAGTTGCTGGTAGTACTGGAGGCGATGAAAATGGAGCACCCGTTGAAATCGGGCATCGACGGTGTGCTCAAACGCCTGCAAGTCAAAGTCGGGGATCAGGTAAAAAACCGGCAGATTCTGTTGGAGGTCGAATAAGCCGCTAGGCGGAACCGCCGGGTTTGGCTACGCTCAAACCCTACAGGACGCGGATACCAGGAAACCTGCAATGCCTCACTGGCTGGTCATTGATCTGGAGGCCACCACCGATGAAGGTGGTTGGCCCGTAACGGATATGGAAATCATTGAAATCGGCGCCACCCTGGTGGACCGCAAGGGACGCGAACTGGACCAGTTCCAGCGTTTCGTCCGGCCTTTGCGGCGGCCGTTGCTGACGCCGTTTTGCCGCGAGCTGACGCACATCACCCAAGCCAACATCGATGCCGCGCAACCGCTGGGCGAAGTCTGGCCGGCGTTTGAACGCTGGCTCGGCCAACACCACGTGCGACTTGAAGGCTGGGCCAGCTGGGGCGATTACGATCGTAAACAACTGCTTCAGGATTGGCAGCAGCTGGGACTCGCCAGCATGCTGGCCAACGTGCCGCACATGAACCTCAAACAGCGCTTTGCCAAGGCCCGACGCCTGGAACGCCCGCTAGGACTCAACGGCGCTCTGCAACTGGCCGGCCTGCAGTTCACCGGCCAGCAACACCGGGCGCTGGAAGATGCGCGCAATACCGCACGCCTGCTGCCGCTGGTTCTGCCGCTTTAGACAGGTGACGACGCCAAGGGCCTTGTGCATACTGGCCGGCCCTTTTTAGCCCTTTTCGAGGAATCGCCCATGTTTAAAGTCAACGAGTACTTCGACGGCACCGTCAAGTCGATCGCCTTTGGCACCGCAGAAGGTCCAGCGACCATCGGCGTCATGGCTCCGGGCGAGTACGAATTCGGCACCAGCCAGCGTGAAATCATGCACGTGGTCAGCGGTGCACTGACCGTCAAGCTGCCGGACAGCAGCGACTGGGAAACCTTCGCTGCCGGCAGCCAGTTCAACGTGCCGGCCAACAGCAAGTTCCAGCTGAAAGTGGCCGTCGACACTGCCTACCTGTGCGAATACCGCGGCTAAACCCGCCGGGCTTCACCACAATAAAAAATGCCCGTGTTTTTCGACACGGGCATTTTTTTATTGTGCGCAAAGTTACTCGAGGATCTCCACCGGCATGCCGACTTCGAGTCGACCGTTGCCGTCGTTGACCAGGTTCTGGCCGAACATGGCGCCGTCCGCCTGGGAACGGTATTTCTGCAAGGTGGCCAAGGGTTCGCGGTCGTCGCTGCGCTCCCCGGTTTGCGGGTCGATGGTGGTCAGGATGCAGCGTGAACACGACTTGACCACGCGGAACTCGACCTCGCCGATACGGATACGCTTCCAGCCGTCCTCGGCGAACGCTGCACTGCCTTCGATCACCAGGTTCGGCCGGAAACGCAGCATCTCCAATGGGCGCCCGACCCGTTGCGACAAGTCCTCGAGAGAGGCCTGGCCAATCAGCAACAGCGGATAGCCATCGGCGAACGCCACCTGATCGTCATCCTTGCCGTAGCCGGCCTCCGTCATCCGCGCCCGTTCGAGCGGCACTTGCACCAGGCGTGTCGGTTTGCCGATGAACTGGCTGACCCAGGCCCCTGCTTCATCGCCTGCATCGGGCACTCGCAAGGTATCGCGCCAGATCGTCACGCCTCGCAGTTGTGCATCGCTATCGGGCAAGGCGATATCGATCGGCGCAAAGCCTGGGGCACTGAGAGCCAAGCCACCCTCGGCATTCCACAACGCCGACAGCTGGCTCATCTGCGCCACTGCACGCTGGGTCAGGAAGCGACCGCTGGCTTCATCCACCAGCATCCAGCGCCGATCGCCGTCCAGCCCCAACTTGTCGAGACCGATTGCTTGCAAGGCCTCGCCTTTGGCGGATTTCAACGGATAACGATACAGCGCGCTCAGACGCAACATGGCCAGCTCCCTGGTAGGCAAAACGCCACCCTATACGAGCTTGATCACCGAATCAAAGGCCAAAAAAACTGCCCGTGGCCTGATCAGGCCGGTACTTCGTCAAGCATCAGGCGCTGGCGCACCACGTCGACGAGTTTGTCCGGCTGGAATTTGGAGAGGAAATTGTCGCAGCCGACCTTTTTGACCATCGAATCGTTGAAGCTGCCGGACAAAGAGGTGTGCAGCACCACGTACAAGCCGCGCAGGCGTGGATCGTTGCGAATTTCGGTGGTCAGGCGATAGCCATCCATTTCCGGCATTTCCGCATCGGTGAAGACCATCAGCAGTTTGTCGGTCATGTCCACGCCGGTATCGGCCCAGGCCTTGAGCATGTTCAAGGCCTTCAACCCGTCGCTGGCGATGTGCATCTTCACGCCGAGCTGTCCCAGGGTATCGCGCAATTGCGCCAGGGCTACGTTCGAGTCATCCACCAGCAGCACCTCACGGCCACGGGCACGTTCCAGTACCGGATCTTCGAGCTTGTCGCGGGAGACTTTGGCGTTGTACGGGACGATTTCGGCCAGGACCTTTTCGACGTCAATGATTTCCACCAGTTGATCATCGACTTTGCTGATGGCCGTCAGGTAGTGCTGGCGGCCGGCACTGCTCGGTGGCGGCAGGATGGCTTCCCAGTTCATGTTGACGATCCGGTCCACGCCTCCGACCAGGAAGGCCTGCACCGAACGGTTGTATTCGGTGACGATAATCGTGCTGCCAGACCCCGGCACCAACGGGCGCATGCCGATGGCCTGGGACAGGTCGATCACCGGCAGGGTCTGGCCAYGCAGGTTGACCACGCCGCACACAAAAGGATGGCGCTGTGGCATCAGCGTCAACTTTGGCAGCTGCAAGACTTCCTGTACTTTAAAGACGTTGATCGCGAACAATTGCCGTCCGGCGAGCCGGAACATGAGAATTTCCAGGCGATTCTCACCCACCAGTTGCGTGCGTTGGTCTACCGTGTCGAGAATGCCGGCCATCAATGACTCCTGGTCTTGTTCGGATGAATTCACTTAAAGAATGTTATCGGCTGTTTTTGCCGAAGCTTGACCCACTCTAAAATGCCACGCCCAGGCATTGATGTCACATTAACATCATGCTTTACTGGCGCTGCGATTACATCTGCCGCACTTCTGCGCCACACGACCACAACTCACGCGATAGGTTCCGCTGCGTAAGGGATTCCCCTATCAACAATCAGGTGCAACCTGATATTCGCAATATCCAATAGCCATTAATGTGACGCCATTCTCATTGCATGAACGGAGTCAGGCTTTTGTGTGCGATCGCAAGTAAGTGGCCGACCACCCT
Organism: Pseudomonas sp. P4_C3; assembly: GCF_056402075.1. Lineage (NCBI taxonomy): Bacteria > Pseudomonadati > Pseudomonadota > Gammaproteobacteria > Pseudomonadales > Pseudomonadaceae > Pseudomonas > Pseudomonas sp. P4_C3. Next base: position 5,288 of record NZ_JBFUIC010000114.1, on the reverse strand, counting down.
CTCGTGTTCCCCTGCCTGCCTGCGGGCCAGCCGAAGCTCGTTCACCCGACGACTCGGCAATGCCGGGGTCCCGAGCGCCCTCGTCGACACACTCGATATCCCCCTCATTTGACATGACGTTGTGGAGATAAGTATGCCGAACGACCGTAAAGAGTGGACCCAGCGGCTCACGGAGTTCCTCGTCGAGGCGCAAACACTCCTGGCTAAAACCGAGGAATGCCTGAGTCATCTGCAGCTGATCAGCAATGACAAGGACGCCATCGACTGCATGCTCAGCACACTGCTCAAGCTGGCCAACAAGGCCGATGCCCTGGCGTTGGCGGCCGTATCTGAATTCTCTCTGCATATTCATGGCCTGCTGAACCACGCCCAGAACACCATGAGCCTGCACGACGAGGCGCTGAGTGCCTTGAAAGACTGCCTGACCCTGATTGCCTGGCAACTTGAACTCATCGACCAGACCACCGGACAGCTCAGTCTCGACGACAGTGAGCAGGTCACCCTTATTGAAGCCTTTGCCTTTCAGGTCGGGCAAAGCCGATTTCAACCACCGATCAATTCCAGGCCGCTCACCCTCGTTTCCTATTCGCAGCGACAGGCCTGAACTTGCCGAACCATGTCGTATGGCGTGCTTTGGTTATCAATACCGCGCTGTAACTTGAGTGCACACATGTCGCAATTGATTTTTTCATAGCTATAAACGACCTCTTTTAACAAACACATCAACCAACTTGTTTCTTTATGGAAGCAGCGTCCAACGACTGGACTCCTGACTTTTCGGACATATATACGGACGCGACCAGCGGTATCTTAAGTGCTACTATGCCGCCTGTTAGTTGACGCCAATTAGTGGCAGTGTGGTTGCAGCCGGACAGTTTGGGGCTGATTTCTCCAAAAAAGTACACCCCGTTGAAGTCGACGCTCCAGATTAAAAAACAGGGGCCTGTCAGCCAGCATGACCGGTCTGCCCGCAGCGAAAATCCATTGGCTCCATCCGCTATGCACGCCAGCCTCAAGTCAATCGCCACGTGGCCACCTTCCCGAGAAAATGCACGCACATTCACGCTGTTGTTATGCGCCTGCTCGACGCTCGGCAGTCTGTTGGCCTATGGCTTGTCCATCCCGTTGCCCCTGTCATTGCTGGTGCTCAACGTTGCGGCGCTGACCAGTGCAGCCGTGCAGTACTGCCTCTCGCGCAAATCCATCAAATTCCAGCCCCAGGAACTGGCCGACCGGCTGTTGCAGGTTCAGGAAAACGAGCGTCACCGGCTGAGCCGGGAACTGCATGACGACATCGGTCAATTGCTGACCGCCGCAAAACTGCAAAGTGACTGGCTCAAACGCCGGATGCCTGAAGAACTCCAGGAGCAATGCTCGGTCCTCTGCGACACGCTGGAAGAAACCCTGACCAAAGTTCGTGACGTATCCGCCATTCTCAATCCCCGGCAGTTGACCAGCCTCGGGCTGGAAGCCAGTCTGCGCGCGCACCTGCTCAAGAGCCTGGCCAACACCCCGCTGCACTGGAGCCTGGAATGCCAGCAACGCCTGACCGGCATACCGGAGGAAATGGCCGTGGCCGCTTTCCGTATTACCCAGGAAGCGGTCACCAACATCCTTCGACATGCCCAGGCCAAGAACCTGCTGGTATGCCTGCAGCGTCTGCCACAAGGCCTGAAGTTGCAGATCAGCGATGATGGTCAAGGCTTCGCGCCTGCAACCGACCCCGGTCGTGAAGGACAACGCGGTATGGCCGGGATGTCGGAACGGATCGATCAACTGGGTGGCACGCTGACCGTGACCAGCGAGCCGGGCAAAGGCACCCGAATCGAAGCTCTTTTTCCCTGGGCGCCCCGTGCGCTCGAACGGGCCAGTTCGAATAAGGTTATGCATTGACTTGCAATTTACTACTGGTGGATGACCACTCGCTGATCAGGGCTGGCGTGCGCGCCCTGGTAATGGACCTGCCCGGCTACGCCGTCATCGGTGAGGCCAGTGACGGCTCGCAGTTGCTCGAGATGGTCGCGCACCTGTCCCCGGATATTGTCCTGCTGGACATTTCGATGCGCCAGACCGGTGGGCTCGAAGCCTTGCAGCAACTCAAGCGGGTGCGCCCGCAGAGCAAGGTCCTGATCCTCTCGATGCACACCGACCCGGCCCTGATCATGCAGGCGCTGGAATCCGGAGCCCATGGCTACCTGCTCAAGGACACCACGGCGACCGAGCTCGAGCACGCGCTGGAGGCCTTGCGCAACAACGAGCGCTATCTGAGCCCGGYCATTGCCCACACGGTGATCAACCAGGCGTTGACCCGAAACCAGAAGCACCCACCCGAACCTGCCGACTCGCACAACCTGACGGCACGTCAGCTGGAAATCTTGCGGTTGATCGTTCGCGGAAAATCCACTCGAGAGATCGCAAATGGCCTGGGGCTGAGCGTCAAGACCGTAGAAACCCACCGCTCGCAGATCATGAAGCGTCTGCAGATCTACGATGTGGCCGGCCTGGTGCTGTTTGCCGTGCGGGCAAGGCGTAGGCCGCTGGGAATGGTTGTTCCCTTTCCAAGGCCTGCAACGCAGCATGGCCAGCTTTAAGGCACAACSCGGTGGGGAAACTAATTGAGAACGCCCCCGCTCGTAACAGCGGCGAATCCTCAGGCAGATGCACGAGTAACGCCGCCGGGCGAACCGAGAAACGCAAGTTGTCCCCCTCCAGGGCAGGCGCGCACGAATAAACATGCTGTCGACGCCAGAAGCCCCCCGCCGTTAAAAGTCGCAAGAAAACGAATTACTTCCAGTCGGACAGTCTTGATCCCCCCACACGGCAGGATTTTTCTTACAAAAAGTGAGGAATCGGCTCAATTGACCGGAAACCTGAATTGGTAGACTTTTGGGGGCTACAGCAGGACACCACAAGGACGTGCCATGCAAAGCCAAAACCTCGGATCACCGGCCATTTCGGTCTTGCCGCTCACAGATAATAAAAATGCAGGCCATCGAGCTGAATACCGCAACAGCACAAAAGCCACGGGAGAAGTTGATATGGAACCTCGCGTCACCGAGCTGGAAACACACCTCAAGAGCTTACGCAGGGACATGGACGAAGTCCTGGATGACGTCAAATCCATCAAGCACAGGCTTGCCTATTCCGCCTGCGGAACAGCCGTGATCCTCGGCCTCCTTGGCTGGATCGCCAATAGCCGTTTCGAGCAGGTTATTTCATTGCTTCTGGCGCATTGAGTGGCCTTCAACACAAAACCCGGTTCAATCAACCGGGTTTTGTGTGACCAAGCCGCTGAAACTATCAGCTCAGAACTTCACTCAGCGGAATGAAGAAAACGCTATCGCCCTGAACCAGCGTGCGACCTTCCAGGACTTCTACCAATCCATCAGCCCAGGCAGCGCTACGCAATACGCCAGAACTCTGGTTTTTGTAGATCGTCGCCCTGCCGTTTTCCAGCCGTCCGCGCAAATACTCACGCCGATTGCCAGGTTGGAGCCAGTCAAACCCTGCCGGCACCTGCACCTTCAACGGCTCGACTTCTTCTACACCCTGACGGCGCAGGAGATAGGGCCTGGTCAACAATGCAAAAGTCACGAGGGTCGATGCCGGATTGCCCGGCAAGCCAATCACCGGCACACCGCGAAAATGTCCGAAGGTCAACGGTTTACCGGGCTTGATGGCGAGTTTCCACAGCGTCAATTCGCCCTCTTCGCGCAAGGCGATACCCAGAAAATCGGCTTCCCCTACCGATACGCCACCGGTCGAGAGGATCAGGTCGACATCCTTCAATTCACCCAATCGGGAACGAGTGGTTTCCAGATTGTCCGCAAGAATGCCCGCGTCGACGACCTCACACCCCAAACGCTGCAACCAGCTGCACAACAACACCCGGTTGCTGTTGTAGATCTGTCCCGGCCCCAGCGTCTGCCCAGGCTCAATCAATTCGTCGCCGGTGGACAGCACCGCCACACGCACCTTGCGAACCACCTCCAGCTCAGCGCACCCCAATGAGGCAGCCAATCCTTGCTCGATCGGCCCCAACCGCGTACCTGCCGGCAGAATCAGCTCGCCGACGGTGGTTTCCTGGCCTTGCGGACGGATGTTCTGACCTTGGGTCAAGGCTTCAGTGAAACGTACTCGCTCATCCGCCTGAACCTCGACATTTTCCTGCATCTCGACGCAATCGGCACCGGCGGGAACAGGCGCCCCGGTGAAAATGCGCGCACAGGTTCCTGGCAGCAACGGATCGGGGGCCTGGCCAGCAAACACCTTCTGACTGACCACCAACGGCTCTCCCGTCCAGTCCGCCATGCGCAAGGCAAAACCATCCATGGCACTGTTGGGCCAGGGTGGCAGGTCAAGGGTCGACACCAGGTCTTCAGCCAGTACACGCCCCTGTACCTGTGCCAACGGCAAGCGTTCGCGCTCGACAATCCTTGTAGCCTCGGCCATTTCCAGCAAGCGTGCCAACGCCTGCTCGACGGGCATCAGGCTGCCAGTCTTGCCAGGCTTACCCACGGGATTCACAAGGCGCTGCCTGTTTCAAGTGAGGCACGAAATTGCACGGCCGATGCCGCGAATCCAGTTGCTCGGCCAGTATGCCGTCCCAACCGGTGCGCACGGCATTGGTGGAGCCCGGCAAGCAGCAAACCAGCGTGCCGTTGGCCAGACCGGCCAACGCCCGGGACTGAACGGTCGAAGTGCCGATATCGGCAACCGAGATCTGGCGGAACAGTTCACCAAATCCATCAACCTGTTTGTCCAGCAGGCAGCCGACGGCTTCCGGTGTGCTGTCACGCCCGGTAAAACCGGTGCCGCCGGTGATCAGCACAACCTGTACGACATCGTCGGCAATCCAGTTGGCGACTTGCGCGCGAATTTTGTAGAGGTCATCTTTGAGCAACACCCGGGCTGCCAGGTAATGACCGGCGGCGGTCAAGCCGTCGACAAAGACCTGACCTGAGGTGTCGGTTTCCAGTGTGCGGGTATCGCTGACAGTCAGCACTGCAATATTCAGCGGTGCGAAAGGTACATCAGCCTTGGCTTTCATAGGCTCGTCCAGTTGTAGGAGAAACAGCCCGGTGTTATATCACAGCGCTCCGTTTTTTCGCCGCTCCCATGGAGACCTGCCATGACCTCGAATTCACAATTGCCACCCTGCTCCATTCTGCTCCTGGCGGGCGGTCGCGGCCAACGTATGGGTGGTCGGGACAAAGGGTTGCTGGACTGGCAGGGCGAACCCCTGATTGCACATCTGCATCGCAAGACCCGCCCGCTGAGCGATGACC
>NZ_JBFUIC010000113.1:0-15510 GCF_056402075.1 Pseudomonas sp. P4_C3 | reverse complement strand
CTGCCTGGCAGATCCGGCGCCAGGATCGCCGTCCCCAAGGTGTCCACTTCGGTGTCAGCGAAGGCACGCGGGATACCCGGGAGCATTGCGAATCCCATCACCAACGTGCCGTTTATCACGAAGGCGCGGCGGCTCAGATCGACGTTTTGCGCAGAGGATTTCATACCTTGCCTCCCTGCGCGATGACCGACTTGATAGCGGCAAGGATCCGCACATGAGTGCCACAGCGGCACAGGTTGGGAGCCATGTGGCGACGGATCGTTTCATCGTCCGGATGAGGGTTCGCCTCCAATAGAGCCTGCGCTCGTACGATCATCCCCGCGATGCAATAACCACACTGGGCCGCCTGTTCGTCGATAAAGGCTTTCTGCAACGGCCCCGGGTTGTCGGCGCTGCCCAGACTCTCCACTGTGCGCACTGATTTGCCTGCCAGCGCGCCGCAGGGTGTCAGGCATGAAAAAACCGGTTTATCGTTCACTAAAACGGTGCAAGCGCCGCACTGACCCAAACCGCAACCGAATTTCGTGCCATTGAGCCCTACCTGGTTGCGCAGGGCATACAGCAGCGGCATGTCTTGCGGGATGTCCAGTTCATGCGTCTTGCCGTTGATGTCGAGTGTGATCACGGTTGCTACTCCTGAGCCCGAATGCTCTTGATTGTCTTGTCGAGGTCCGTCCAGGGTCTGGTCGGGCAGCTCTCGTTGCGCAAGTACTCGGCAATTGCGGCGAGGTGGGAGTCATCCAGACTGTCTGCGAACGCAGGCATGTAGTGGCTGGTAGCGGCGGTGGACATCGGGATGCCCTGCAGGATGGTTTGGATCAGGTTACGTGGCGAGTCCGCCGTCACTGCGCTGGTGTTTGCCAGAGCGGGCCTCGATTCAATGGCGCGCATGGGGGCGGCGGAGCCGTGGCAACTTGCGCAGGCACCGTCGAACAGCGACGCACCCGGCAACGCCTTGGCACTGGGCTTGGCCTCAGGGGAGCAGGGCGGTAACGTCACGTCCGAAGAGGTTTTTTTGAGGTCAAGAATATAGCGGGCGATGGTATGGGCATCTTCCACCGGCAATTGCGCAATGCTCAGGCTGACCGGCAACATCGGGCCCGCCGCCGCACTGTGATCTTCGGCGACCTTGCCCGTCAGATAGGCGACCAATTGGGCTTCATTCCAGGGGTGTTGCGCTTCGGCCATCCCGCGCAGGGAGGGGGCCGTCCAGCCGTCGACGATACTGCCATTGAACAGTTCGCTGCTCTTCTCGCCGCCTATCAGATTCAGGGGCGAATGGCAGGATGAACAGTGTCCCGCGCCTTCGACCAGATAGCGTCCGCGGTTCCATTGCGCTGACCGGTCGGGAAGTGGTTCCAACGGATCCCCATGCAGGAACAGCAAGTTCCAGAAAGACACCAGCGCACGGAAGTTCATGGGGAAAACCATATGGTTTTCAGGTGCGGTGTATTTGACCGGGTCCACGCTCATCAGGAAGGCGTAGGCATCCGCGATATCGGCATCACTCAACTTTCGATAATGCACGTACGGGAAAGCCGGATAGAGAAAGTGACCGTCGCGGGCGATGCCTTCACGCATGGCTCGTTCAAAGGCCTCCAGCGACCACTTGCCGATACCGGTTTCCCGGTCCGGGGTGATGTTGGTGGTGAAGAGTGTTCCGAAGGGCGTTTTCAATGGCAATCCGCCCGCCATGTAATCGCCTCCTGGCCGCGTGTGGCAGACCGCGCAGTCTCCCGCTTCGACGATGCGCCGGCCTCTGTCCAGGGTTTCGCGTCCGGCACTCTGAGGCTGGCTGGCAGTAGCTATTTCCGGCCTCCAAATCATCCAGAACGCGAACCCTATCCCCACCACGCCAAGCGCCAGAACGGCACCGATGATCGTCTTGCGCTTCATCGCCTAACCTCTCGAACTGAGTAAACGACAGATTTTTCAATCCGCCGCGTGCGATTGGCGTACGGCGACTTTCTGCTCAGAGAGCTTAAACAGGGCGCTTGTGATGGAGTACCCCATCAAGGCGCAACGCTACATTGCGCCGGGCGCAACGACGGCAGTGCGCCGGCGCGCAGATCACCTCATCGTTGCGTTTTGCGAAAAGCAACGTTGCGTGGCAGGCGGATTCTCCGGGGGGCGCCGGACGCTTACCTTGGGGATGTGAAAACATTCAACCAAGGAGACCGTCATGAGTTTGCACTCATCCACTATTCAGGTGACTTACGACTTCATCTGCCCATGGTGCTGGATCGGTGAGGTGAATCTCGAACGCGCGCTTGCCGCTTCGGTTTTTTCAACTGACCGCCAAATCAGTTTCCTGCCTTACCAATTGAACCCGGACATGCCTGTTCGAGGCATGGATCGTAAAGCCTATCGTTCTGGCAAATTCGGYAGTTGGGCGCGCAGCCAGGCCATGGACGCGCAGGTCACCCACGCCGGTAAGGCCGTCGGCCTTGGCTTCCATTATGAGCGTGTCGAAACAACCCCCAACACCATGGCAGCGCATCGGTTGGTATGGCGGGAGCAACAGGCGGGTAAAGACGCTTCATTCCTGGTCAAGGCCATTTTCAAGGCGTACTTCGGCGAGGGGCGGGATATCGGCGACCTTGATGTGTTGGCCGATATCGGTGGCGAAACAGGGCTCGACCGAGGGGCCATTGTCGACTTTCTCAACACCGATGAARGCACTGCTGAAGTCTTGAAACTCGAAGAGCAAATCAAGGCGTCCGGGGTGCGCTCGGTGCCGAGTATTCAGATCGCGGATGACGTGATCAGTGGCGCGCAACCCACCGAAATAATGATCCAGATACTGAAACGAAACCAGGCAGCTTGAGCCGCTTGTTCAATCCCGATCCATTCAGGAAATCATCATGTCTCGTCACTTGTTCAGCCCAATCAAACTCGGCCAACTCAACCTCAATCACCGTGTCGCCATGGCACCTCTGACTCGCTCACGGGCGGGGCAGCCCGGCAACGTACCGACATCGATGAACGTCGAGTACTACCGCCAGCGCGCCAGTGCCGCGTTGATCATTACCGAGGCTACTCAGATTTCGCAGCAGGGTCAGGGTTACGCCTGGACGCCCGGCATCCATAGCGACGAGCAGATTCACGGCTGGAAAGCGGTCAGCGAAGCCGTGCATGCAGAGGGTGGGCGCATTTTCCTGCAGCTCTGGCATGTGGGGAGGGTGTCACACCCCGTGTTTCAACCCGACGGCGGCTTACCGGTGGCACCGACCGCACAGCCGGTCCCCGGCAAGACCTTCATCCTGAATGAGAAGGGTGAGGGGGTGTGGGGTGATGTACCTGTACCTCAGGAACTGGACATTCCGGGGATCGAAGCGATCGTTTCCGACTTCCGCAAGGCCGCGCGCAATGCGCTTCTGGCCGGTATGGACGGCGTGGAAATCCACGCGGGCAATGGCTACCTGCTGGACCAATTTATCAACAGCGATAGCAATCAGCGTAGCGATCGCTACGGTGGAAGTATTGAAAACCGTGCGCGGCTACTGCTCGAAGTCGTGCAAGCGGTGACCGAAGAAATAGGTGCCGAACGCGTTGCTGTGCGCCTGACACCGATGGGACGTTTCATGGGGATGGGCGATGACACCCCGGAACAGACCTTTGGCTACATTGCTTCCCGGCTCAATCAATGGAATCTCGCTTACCTGCACCTGGTGGAACCGATGATGGTCGGCACGGTGCTCGATGAAAGTAATGATCCGCGCTGGGACGCCATCATCAAACAGCTGCGTACTGACTTCCACGGCGTTCTGATGCTGGCAGGTGGTTACAACGGAGAAACCGCTGAACTGGCCATCGCGCAGGGGCGTGCCGACCTCATCGCTTTCGGTCGGCCGTTCATTGCCAACCCCGACTTGCCGGCTCGCCTGCGCGGGCGCACCGAGCTCAATCTGGCGGACGGCAACAGCTTTTTTGGTGGCGACGCCAAGGGGTACATCGACTATCCGGCGCTGGCATAACGCAGCTCAAAACCGGTTGGTGTGGGAATCACCACTCTGCAAGGAGAAGGGTAATGAAGAGTCTGGATGTTCCAAAGGCCCTGGTCATTGGTGGTTCTCTGGGAGGACTGTTTGCCGCCACGGCGTTGCGGGCGATTGGCTGGCAGGTCGATGTTTTCGAGCGATCCCCCGCGGCAATGGATAGCCGTGGCGGTGGCATTGTTCTGCAAGCGGATGTCTTGCAGCATTTCCGCTACACGGGTATCCAACATACCCGTGCGCTAGGTGTCCGGTCCTATGATCGTCTGTATCTGGATCGAGCCGGTACCGTCGTGCATAAAGAACCGATGCCGCAAACGCAGACGTCCTGGAACACACTGTACAGCTCATTATTTTCTGCATTTCCTGTCGAGCATTATCACCGTGGCAAGACGCTGGTGGATCTGGCTCAGAATGAGCACCGAGTGACCGCGTTTTTTGCCGACGGCAGTCGTGCCCAGGCAGACCTGCTGGTGGGGGCCGATGGTGCGGGTTCATCTGTGCGAAGTATAGTGTTGCCCGGGGCGCAACATAGCTATTCGGGCTATGTGGTTTGGCGTGGACTTGTCGATGAAGACCGACTTCCTGACTTCGCCAAGACGCAGCTTTACCAGGATTTTGTTTTTCAACAGGACCCTGGATCGCTGATGTTGGAATACATGGTGCCGGGCTTGAACGGCTCCGTTGATCCTGGCGAGCGCCGGTTCAACTGGCTGTGGTATTTGAAAGCCGCGCAAGGGCCGGAACTGGACGCCGTGCTCACTGATCGCGACGGCCAGCGGCGTAGCCACTCCATTCCACCGGGGGCTTTGGCTGCGGAGCAGGAGGCTTACATACGGGAAATGGCGGAGCGGCATGCGAACCCGGCTTTTCGCGAATTGATTCGCCAGACCAAGGACATTTTTGTCCAGGCGATCCTTGATCTCAACGTTCCTCAAATGGTGTTCGGACGTGTGCTGTTGACCGGCGATGCCGCTTTTGTGCCGCGACCTCATACCGCCGCAAGCACGGCCAAGGCGGCCCGCAATGCACTGTTCCTGGCGCAAGCAATCGACAACATTGGCGACCTCGATAAAGCCCTGCAGGCCTGGCAAAAACAGCAACTTGCAGAAGGCAGGCGCATGGGGGACAGGGGGGTGAGCATGGGCAATCGGATCATGGGCATCACTCCATCCTGATTCAGGGGCTCATATCGGGCTTGATCCACTACTGATTGAGCACAGCCATGCAAGACGTACGACGCCTGGTCATGCACAGTCGCTACCTTTCCTTTTCTATCCCGGACGCCGTTTATGGATAAGTTGCTGGCGCTCAAAATGTTTGTCGAAACCGTACGCTGTGGTGGTTATTCGTCAGCGGCGCGCAAACTTGGTATCTCCACTTCGTCTGTGACTCGGCAGGTAGCGGGGCTGGAAAGCGAGCTGGGCGCCAGCTTGTTGAACCGCACCACGCGCAACACAAGCGTCACGGTGGCGGGGCAGAACTATTACGAAAAGGCAGTGGTGATCCTCGAGGCCATCGACGAAGCGGATGCCGTCGTGACCGACCGTGGCAGCAAAGCTCAAGGACGCTTACGGGCCAGCGTCCCGGTGGAATTCGGCCGACGCATCATCGCTCCTCATCTGGGGCGACTGCTGGATCGTCATCCCGGCCTGGAGATCAGCCTCTCGCTGAGCGACGAGGTCAGTGACCTGCTCAGCGAGCAAATAGATGTGTCAGTGCGTCTTGGTTCATCGGTCGTCAGTGATGACATCGTCAGCAAGCGCCTGGGCGATTTCCAGCGTTGGGTTGTGGCGAGTCCCGAATACCTGACGCGTACCGGACTGCCCCGACACCCCCGTGACCTGTTGGAGCATCAATGCCTGCGTTTTGATTACTGTACGGGCCACCACAGTTGGACATTCCAGGGCGATGAGGAAATCATTCGCTTGAATGTGCAGGGACGGCTGCAAAGTAACAACGCCGACATTCTGCGCGAGGCAGCGTTGGCCGGGGGTGGGGTGACGCTATTGGCTGATTGGCTGGTGCGAGACGATGTCAGCGCAGGTCGCCTGACGCGCGTGCTGGAGCAGTATGAGGTCAACCCTGGCAGTGCGAGCACTTGTATCAATGCGCTGTACCTGCCCAATCATCGTGGTTCCAGTCGCATCAATGTGTTCATTGAGTTTCTTCAGGAAATACTCGCCCCCTGAGCACGTCCTGTGCATTTGGCAAGCCAGCCCGGGCGTCATCGGTGTCATGGTTTCAGCTGAGCCGAATGTCCAGTGCGCGAAGATAGGTCTGCAAGCCTGCATCCTGAGTGGGGATCAAAAATGCTTCATGATCCGATTCGTTGAAATGAGCGTGCCTCAGAACCTGCAGTGGGGATCTGTCTCAGTACACCATTTAACTTATGGGCGATGACCGATGTTCATAAGCGGCTGTAACCCTGGATTTTGAGACCCGTTAGCCAGAAACCGGGTTAGAGTGTTCATCAATGTCTGTTCATAAGGGCCCTCCACTCGATTCGCGTAGTCGCGCCAAGCGGTTCCAGCGAACGAACAGGGCAAAAAAACCGTATATCAATCGTTATGTGAAAAATGAATCGTCCGCTGTTTGTTTCTCTAGATGGGCCCAAGGGAGCCGGCAAAACCACACTTTTGGAAGCCGTTACGAAAGTACTGAGGGCAGACAACAAAAAGGTGATCCGACTTTGCGAGAAAAAAAGCGATCCCTATAGGGGTGAAACAATGACCCTTGTGAACAAACTCGTCAGAAATCCCACCCGGGATTTGGAGTTGGAGGTTTGTGAGCGCTTTGCTGATAGCCGTACCTGGATTTCCCAGCACGTGCTGGCTAAACAGCCACCAGGCAGCATTATCTTGATCGATCGCTGGTACCCGTCTGATGCCGCGTTTCGCCGGATAGTCCCGTTTGCAGAGATTCTACAGTTGAACATCGATCGAAACGTGCGAGTGCCAGACCTGCATGTCGGGGTTGTCACCGCCCCTGAAATTTCATGGGCGAGGGCAGCGGCACGACGGCGTGGGCTGAGCAGTACTGTGATCCATAAGCTGGAAGAACATGTTGCTTGTACCAAGGCGTTCGAGCGAGCGATTGTAAATCACGGCTGGGTTTTATGTCGTAATGAAGGAACGATCGAAGACGCAACGATGCAGGTGATTTCTGAGATCTATAGCGTCCTTCGATGCCCCGTAGGCGAAGTTCGCTGCGCCGGCCTTGATGCGGTTGAGATAGCCGTAGATATAGATCGTTAGCAGGATCGAAGGGTTGATTTGTCGCCGCAGCGGTAGCCGGCTGATGCTTTGATCAGGGTGCCTGTCATCGAACTCTGAGCCGAAGTTTGCTGGAGCTGGGGTATTGAGTTGGCTCGAACAGGGATCGGGGATTGGTAGCTTGAAAGAACCTTTGGTAGAAGTTCCACCCAGACACATAATTTAACATAATATACATTACACGTAATGCCATATTACCGAATTGACCCTGACACACACAGATCTTGAAGCACGCAACCACCTCATCCAAGCGTCAGCTTTTCGATCAGCGCCCAATGCTCGGGAAATTGCTGACCGAGCTCTTGCCGGTCGCCCATTTCCATATCCGCGAAATCAAATCCTGGCGAAACCGCTTCACTGATCAAGCCGAATCCTGCAGCGCCTTGCATCACCTGCGAAGCTTTCCAGATTCCACCGGGCACGTGCAGCTGCAAGTATTGTCCGGCGAGAACGTCGTGACCCATCACGATGGTTTTCAACGTGCCGTCCGGAAAAATCAGCGTGTACTGAATCGGATCGCCCAGATGATAGTAATGAACGATGTCTGACTGGTTGAGATGGAAATGACCTATCGGAGAATCCTCGGTCAACAGATAAAAAATCGATGTCATGCAATGCCGTTGGCCACCCGCAGTTACAACCATGTTCTGGTCGTCCGATTGGTAGGTTCTGCGAAAGAATCCACCTTCGATATGGGGCTCAAGACCCAGGGTCTTGATCATTTCTCCAATTTGCAGGGTGCTTTGATTCATTTGCCGCGCGCCTCTCATTGGTGATTTTAGTGACACATTCGCAGCATTTATAAACATAACTCGACTAAATAGTGCTTTAGTCGAGTTGGCTTTTACTCTGGCTCGAAGCCGTACCAGAAAACCGCTCGACTTCCCCGCCCCTCAGTCTCAGCTAAGTTTCGCTGCGTATCGTCTCCCTTGCGCAAGTTCGGCGCTGCACAGGAGAGGCAACCCGCCCATGAAACCCCATACAGCCGGATGGCTCAACAAAGTACCCGAGGTGACGCTGTCATTCTGGGTGATCAAGATCCTGTCCACGACGGTGGGTGAAACCGGCGCGGACTTTCTCGCTGTCGATGCTGGCCTCGGCCTGGGCTGGACCAGCCTCGGCATGGCGACATTGCTGGCCATCGCCCTGTTCATACAGATGCGCAAAACCGCCTGTTCGCCCTGGATCTACTGGCTGACCGTGGTGCTGGTGAGTATCGTCGGAACGCAGCTTACCGACATCCTGACCGACGTTCTCGACGTCAGCCTGTACACCAGCACGGCGGTGTTTTCTGTCCTGCTGGCAGTCAATTTTCTGGTCTGGTACCGGGTGGAACACAACCTGTCGATCCGCGAGATCGTCACTCCTCGACGGGAATGGTTTTACTGGACGACCGTGCTCTGCACCTTTGCCCTCGGTACGGCGGCTGGTGACCTGGCCACCGAAGCACTGGGCCTGGGTTTCACCCTCGGTGCCGTGATTTTCGCCGCGCTGCTCGCCGCAACCCTGGTGGCCTGGCGCCTGGGAGCCAACATGGTACTGGCCTTCTGGATCGCCTACATCCTGACCCGTCCGTTCGGTGCTTCTCTTGGCGACTTGCTGACCCAATCCAGGACCTACGGTGGCCTCGGCATGGGCGCTACCTGGACCAGCGCGATTTTCCTGTGCGTCATCGTCCTGCTGGTGGCGGTCGCGCAGATCAGCGTCGGCAACCGCAAACCCGTCACTCAGTAACGCTTATTAGTCCATCAAGGAATCGTCATGCGCCCTTTTCAACACATCATTCGCCACGTCGCCATTGTCTCGTCGATTTTTCTGCTGGGCATCGCCGCCGGCTGCTCGAAACCTGYCGACAAGCCCGCTGCTGGCGCTGCATCCGGTGCGATGAGTGCACAAACCCAGGCCGGTTCAAAACTGGGTGACCTGTCCGAGTTTCGCAACATCGCCGCCGACGTTGCCACGATCGTTGATAAAAACGACCTGCCGGGCGCGAAAGCCCGCATCAAGGACCTCGAGAGCGCCTGGGACTCGGCCGAAGCCGGGATCAAGCCTCGTGCCGCCAGCGACTGGCATGTCGTGGACAAGGCCATTGACCGCGCGCTCGACGCCTTGCGCGCCGGCAGCCCGCAACAGAGCGACTGCAAGGCCCGCATGGACGAGCTGATGAAGGCCTTCGATTCGATGAAAAGCGCGTAATAACCGGGCGGACAAACGCCGGTACAGGTGCTTCAATACAGGCGCGTCGGTCATCACCGCCGCGCCTTTTTTCGGAGCGGGACATGCGCATATTGCTGGTCGAAGATGACCCGATGATCGGGGACGCCATCCAGGGCGCACTGAGTGATGCGAGCTACGCGACCGATTGGGTGAAAAACGGCCTTACCGCACTCTCGGCGCTGGAGACCCAGCCCTACGACCTGGTGCTGCTGGACCTCGGGTTGCCCGGCAAGGACGGGCTCGATGTCCTCGACAGCATTCGCGCCCGCAACAACCCGGTGCCTCTGCTGATTATCACTGCACGGGACAGCCTCGACGATCGCCTGCGCGGCCTCGACGGTGGCGCCGACGACTACCTGCTCAAGCCCTTCGACTTGGCCGAGTTGCTGGCCCGCATGCGCGCCGTGCTGCGCCGTAACGGCGGGAGCGCCCAGTCATTGCTGGACAACGGCGTGGTGGCGCTGGACCTGGTGTCGAAACAGGCGAGCACTGCCGAAAACCCCGACGTGCAACTGTCCAGCCGCGAGTTCGCCCTGTTACAGGCCCTGTTGATCCGCCCGGGCGCGATCCTCTCGCGCAGCGAACTCGAAGACCGCCTCTACGGCTGGGGCAACGAAGTGGAAAGCAACGCCGTGGAGTTTCTGATTCATTCGCTGCGGCGCAAGCTGGGCAACCAGGTCATCAAGAACGTCAGGGGTATGGGATGGATGGTTTCAAAAAGCGCTTGATCGACTCGGTGCAGGTACGGCTGTCGGTCGCGCTGTCGCTGGCCATCCTGATCGTGGCGGTGCTGGCCGGGGTGTTTGCATTCGTCTCGGCCCTCGACGAAGCCCATGAAATGCAGGATGAAACCTTGCGTCACGTGGCCGTGCTGTTCGATCGGCAGCAGATGACCCTGCACTACCCCGCTGCCGAAAAAATCGCCGGCGACGACGAAGAATCCAGGGTCATCGTGCAATACCTGGCCGACAGCAGCAAAGCCGCCGGCCACACTGACGACAGCGTCATACCGCTGCCCTTCCCTACGACGCTGGCCGATGGTCTGTCGACCTTGAACATCGCCGGCGAAGACTTTCGAGCGCTGGTCAGGACCACCGCCCGGGGCGAGCGCATCGTCGTCGCCCAGGAGACGGGTGTGCGCGACAAGGAGGCGCGAGAGAGCGCCTGGCGCAGCCTGCTGCCGTTTCTCATTCTGTTTCCGGTGCTGTTGCTGGTGGTGAGCGATCTGGTGCACAAGCTGTTTCGCCCCATTGCCACCCTCTCCGATGACATAGACCGACGCGACAAACAGCCCCTGCACCCTATCGACGAGAACCATCTGCCAAGCGAGATCCGCCCTTTCGTCGTGGCCATCAATCGCCTGCTGGCACGGGTTGCACAGTCCATGGAAACCCAGCGCCGCTTCATCGCCGATGCCGCCCACGAACTGCGCTCGCCCATGACAGCCCTGTCCCTGCAAGCCGAGCGACTGAAAGCCACACCCATGCCGACGCAAGCCGTCGAGCGCCTGCTGCCACTGTCTCGCGGCATAGAGCGCAGCAGAAAGCTGATCGATCAATTGCTGGCCCTGGCCGCCGCACAATCGAACGCCGAGCGGCCGCAGACCAGGGTGTCGGTGCATGAGGTCTATCGACGGGTGCTGGAGGACCTGTTACCACTGGCGGAACGCAAAAACATCGACATCGGTGTTGATAGTAGCGAAGACGTGCAGGTCGTCATCAACGAAATGGACCTGCTGATCCTGGTCAAGAACCTGGCAGACAACGCAATCCGCTACACCCCTTGCGGCGGACGCGTCGACCTGTCGGTGGAGCTCGCACAGGAAACCGTGATCCTTCAGGTCAAGGATTCCGGCCCTGGCATCACCGCCGATGAACAACCGCGCGTGTTCGACCCCTTCTATCGCAGTGTGGGCACCGAAGAGGCAGGCTCCGGGCTGGGCTTGTCCATCGTCAGGGCCATCGTAGAGCGTACCGGCGCTCGCGTGCGCCTGAGTTTCTCGGACGAGACGAACAAGCGCGGGTTATGTGTCTCGATCGAGTTGAAAAGAGGCTCAGGCTAAATGTCTATGTATCACAGTGTGTCAATGTGACTTCTCGATACACAGACTTTCATCGGGCCTGCGATTCGACACAGGCCGGATACATTGCCGCGTTTCAATGCAAGCCAGGTTTGAAGGGGCTCGGACCGGACCCCTGACCCATGGCTGGTAATGGAGACATCCCATGAAGATGGCACTGCGCAACAGCAACCCCCGCAACACTCGCCGCCACCTGGTCGGCCCTTCGATCCTCGCGCTTACGCTGTTCGGCGTGCTCGGCGCGGCCCACGCGCAAACGGCCGCCACCACGCAGCCAGGGGCGCCCCCTGCCGCTACCACGCAGGCGGCGCCCCTGCCCTTCGGCCCGCTCAAGCATGTCAACGCCGGACTGCTGAACGTGGCGTACGCCGAAACCGGCCCGGCCAACGGGCCGGTGGTGATCCTGCTGCACGGCTGGCCGTACGACATTCACAGCTATGACGAGGTCGCACCGTTGTTGGCCGCCAAGGGCTATCGGGTGCTGATGCCCTATGCACGCGGCTATGGCGATACGCGTTTCCTGTCCGTAGAAACCGAGCGCAACGGCCAGCCGGCTGCGCTGGCCAGTGATGTCATCGACTTCATGGATGCCCTGAAGATCAAACAAGCAGTGCTCGGTGGCTATGACTGGGGTGCGCGTTCGGCCGATATTGTCTCGGCGCTGTGGCCGGAGCGGGTCAAGGCACTGGTCTCGGTCAGCGGTTATCTGATCGGCAACCAGGCAGCCGGCAAGAACCCGCTGCCACCCAAGGCGGAATTGCAGTGGTGGTATCAGTTCTACTTCGCCACTGACCGCGGACGCGCCGGTTACGAGAGAAACACCCACGACTTCGCCAAGCTGATCTGGCAACTGGCTTCGCCGAAATGGGCATTCGATGACGCCACCTTCGACCGCAGTGCCAAGGCGCTGGACAACCCGGACCATGTCGACATCACCGTGTTCAACTACCGCTGGCGCCTGGGCCTGGTCCAGGGCGAAAGCCGATACGAAGCGCTGGAGCAGAAGCTGGCCACGGCGCCGTCCATCAGCGTGCCGACCATTACCCTGGAAGGCGATGCCAACGGCGCGCCCCACCCTGCCCCCGAGGATTACGCCAAGCGTTTCACCGGCAAGTACCAATTCCGGCTGATCAGCGGCGGCATCGGCCACAACCTGCCGCAGGAAGATCCGCAGGCGTTCGCCAAGGCGGTGATCGATGCGGATCATCTTTGAGGGCCGATCCGGCATTCGCCTGCTGTTGCCGAATAACCACCTCCGTGGGCACGGTCCCTTGTAGGAGCCAGCTTGCTGGCGATGGCCGTAAACGATAACGCGTGTGAACTGGATAAACGCGGTGCACTTGAGTCCATCGCCGGCAAGCCGGTTCCTACAGGGTATGCACCTGATCAGTCATCCAGCGTTCAATGCCCCTTTCAGCCTTGTTCGGGTAGGTCCAGCCCAGCGCCACAATACAAAGAAGGTTCTCTTGATACTGTAAACCGGACATCGGCTCCCCCCGGCATCCGCTTCCGAAGCAAACCTCAGGTCGACGACTGACAGGCGCCCTTTTCCGGTACCAGACGAATATCGACACGACGGTTGGCTTCCCGCCCCGCCTCGGTGTCATTGCTGGCTATCGGTTGACTGGCGGCAGCCCCCCGAACGGCAAAGCAACTGGCCGGGATGTCACCCATGCGTTGCATCCAGTCGTGCACGCTGGCGGCGCGGGCCTGGGACAGTCTGATGTTCTCTTCAGGATTGCCCGTGGCATCACTGTGCCCGGTGATGACAATCAACAGGTCTGGCTGAGCCTTGATGTCGACCAAGGCATTGATCAGTACCTTGGTCGAGCCGGGCTTGAGCGTGGCACTGCCTGCCTCGAACAGTGACAGACTGCGCAGATGCACGGGTTCGCCGATGTCCTGCTTGTGCTGGAAAAAGGCCAGATGGCGGGGCCCGCCCTCAGTAACCGAAATTGTCACCCAGCCCTGCCACCACAATCCACAAACCAGAATCAAGGTGGTGGCCACAGCAGACACCCACAGACGGATACGCCGCGTTTTTTTTCGCTGTTTTGAACCCGACAGATCGGGCAGCGGTGGGCTGGGAATGATCATCACCGGCATGAGATATTCCGGCACGTACCCCCCGATCGAAGGCAGCCCCGGTGCGCTCGACAAGCGCCTTGCCTGCGTCCGCTGCAGGAGATTGCCGACTTGTTGAGCCAATGCCAGCAGCGTTTGCGGAGCAATCAGCCCCGTGCATTCCAGGCGCGCGTTCAATCGCTCAAGCTCGGTGCCCAACTGGACAAGCGCCGGCAAGTGCCGCGAACTGATGTCCACACCCCGCAGCAAGGCCTGCAGTTGACCGAATAGCCAGGCCAGAATGTCCAAGCGCGCAGACTCCAAGTGTGGCCACACACCCGTCCAATCGCCGAGCAATACCTCGATCAGTGACACCCCTTGCACCATGCCATCCAGGCCATAGCGTTGACCGTTTGCCAGCGCGAAAGCCGCAGCGCTTTGCAGATCCGCGCCATTTTTCTGGAACAACGCCAGGCACAACTGCTCTATCCGGCCCCAATCCACGTCCGGACACGCCGGATGGCTCAGATGGGTCAATTCATCGCGAAGTGCGACAAACTCGTCAAAGTCCCGTGGATCACCACCTGCCCGCACATGAATCGCAAACAACCCGGTCATTTCCTTTCCTTCCTTTTGCCTGTCCGATGTCACGGCGTCGACAGGTAGCTCTGCCGTTTGAGGTGACGCATGAGTACCTTGCCTTCAGGCGCCAGAGTGGTGCCGAAGGTCACCCGTTTGCCGCCTTTGAGTTGCATGTCGAGGGCATACTCCAGATGGCCCGGCAGCACCTGTGCCAACAAATCAATGCTGACTGCGGCCAAACGCGGTTCGTACTTGAGCAGGGTCTTGCTCATCGTTTTCATCAGGTCATGGGCCGTGGCGGGCAATCCCTGCAGGATCACGCCCATGTCCGGCAAGCCGTAGTCCGGCAGGTGGCTGAGCGTGCCGGCGCGGCTATTGAGGATGCGTTGCAGATTGTCCAGCACCGACAGGATTTGCTGGTCTTCTTCGCCGACTCGATACAGTTCCAGTTCGCCATCGAAGTTCTGCAGGAGCATTTCATACAGCGAAGGGTTGAGATCGGTCATTGCCTACTCCTTCGCCAATGGCCGCAATGTCAATCGGTTGTCTCCCAGCTCGATCACCCGAGGCTGGTCCGGTTCAAGGTCATTGCGGGCCAGGGTCAGGCGCCAGGTGTTCATTCGGGTGTCCGGTTGACGGAACAGACCGACCACCGTGACGAATTTTGCGTCCCTGTTCATGGGTACGCTCAGTAACGCACCCTCGCCGGGCTTGATCACCACGGCATGCGCGTCCAGCAGATCGGCACTGAGTGTGCTGTCGCCATGGCTGAGCAGGCTGTCATAGCTGGCCTGCTCCACGGCTTTACTGTCACGCAATTGGTACACCCGCACCAGGGTCGGAACTGACAATGCACTCATGTCCGTTTCATCGGTGTTGTTCGCCGCTCGACCGGAAAAGTCCAGGTGCAGCGTCGTGACCTGCTTGTAGAACACGGCCCGTGCCGCCGAGGCGGTGCTGTCCGAGACGGTCTGGGTCAACCCGCAACCGCCGAGCAAGGTGCCCAGCGTCACCCATGCCAATGAATTACCCAGCGTACGCAACATGCTGTACCTCCCTGTTCCGTGGATTCTGCGAAAGGCCCTGGTAGCGACCAAGGTTGATGGTGATGGTGTCGTGCTGCGCGGTTTGACAGGCGTCACTGCCCTGCGCCAATACGCCGGTCATGCCAAGCAATACCTGCGCATGGCCCAATACCGGCGCTGGCAGGCTGCGCATCGGTAGCTGCAACTGCAGTTGCGCAGTGCAGCGCCAGCCCAGGTACACGCGCAGCAACACCAGCAGGTCACTGTGCAAC
>NZ_JBFUIC010000112.1:0-15700 GCF_056402075.1 Pseudomonas sp. P4_C3 | reverse complement strand
GGCCAGAGCAGGGCCAAGAACAGCCCCTACGGTATCCATCGACTGCCGCAGTCCAAAGCAGGCGCCACGGATTTCTGGTGGCGACACATCTGCGATCAGAGCATCTCGTGGGGCCCCACGAATGCCTTTGCCAATTCTATCCAGAAAGCGTGCGGTGAAGACCACTTCAACGGAATGAGCCAGAGGAAAAAGTGGTTTGGTCAGCGCGGCTAAACCATATCCGAGCAACAGCAATCCTTTGCGCCGGCCCATAAAGTCGCTGATAGCACCAGAAAATATCTTGACGAGCATGGCGGTCGACTCGGCAATACCTTCGATCACTCCGACGGCCAATGCACTCGCACCTAATGTGGTGACCAAAAACACAGGCAGTAAGCTGTGCACTAGCTCGGATGATAGATCCATGAACAGGCTGACAAAGCCAAGAGCCCAAATCGTGCGCGGAATACGAAAACGCTCAGCTTTGGTGTTTGAACTTCCGCTACTCATGTTTTCATCCTGCACTCATCGGCATCAAGAAGAGACTGAGAAAACGGTTTAGTCGTGCTCGCAGGCGAACCAAGTTCCTGCCAGAGCGGCAAAAATCAATGAAGCTGCCGTTGCCTCTGTAGTTCCCTCTTCAGCCAGGTGCGTGCCGGTTGTGCGCCTTCTGGACATCGCACCTCATAGGCACGGCCACTCATACTGCTTCTAGTGGCAGCAAGATCGATGAAGTCTTCTGCGCTGTTCACCATACTCTTGCCTTCGAGATAATTCAGCTTCTTCTCCAGATGCGCCCGAGCCCGGGGACCTGGGAATTCGTCCCCGTTACGCACAAACTGACATTCACTATGCTCGACAAAGTCCAGCAAGCCCTTTATCTCTTGAGTGGCTTGAGGTGTGGCTTGAGCCTGCACATGGGTTACGATTGAGATAAGGCTGATACTAGCTGCCACCATCAATTGGCTGATGGGCCTGGTCGCCACTCCTATCCTCATCTGCATGATTCATCCTCGCCCTGAAAATGGAATGAATGTAGCTACCTCAAACAGCTACTACCTATTGTGCCAAGGGCTTTACGAAACTCTTCGCCGATGTGTTTTTGTTGCTGCGCTGACAAGTCACGTGCGCGTGGTGCATCGCAAAACCAAAAAATACGATGAACGTCAGTAACATCAGTTCGAGCCCGAACCCGGTCCAGAATGAATCGTCCATGCTACGTAGTCCTGATGATAGTCCTTGGGTTGTACTGCCTGTAAACGTCTAATGAAATCGAAGGGCCCACTGCTATCGTTATCTTGGGTGGGTTAGTGACCTTGACCGCACTCAACCTATTGGTGTTACCGACCCTGGCGTTGCACTTTGAATTTTTTGAAAGGCGTGCCGAAGAGTTCACCACTGACGTGGCTCCTGCTTCATAACAGTGGTGCGACTTATCGGGAAGACACGCACATTGATCTCCTCCTCACCGACATTGCATAGGCTGCCAGCGAATGATGACGTCCCTGGTCTCATCGATCATCGAGTTCCTCACGGTGAATCCGCATGTTGCCTATCTGGCGGTGTTTCTTCTGGCACTTTCCGAGTCAATCCCGATTATCGGTGCCGTCGTTCCTGGCACAGCCGTGATCCTCGCGCTCAGTGCCTTGGTGCCGAGCGGCATATTATTGCTCTGGCCGTTGCTCGTCGCCGCCACGTTAGGTGCCATTGCGGGTGATGGTCTTTCGTTCTGGCTCGGACATCGATATCACCGCGAGATTCTTGGCTTCTGGCCTTTGAACCGCCACCCTGAACTGATTCAGAGCAGCGAGACATTTTTCGAACGTCACGGCTCCAAGAGTGTGTTTCTCGCGCGCTTCGTACCAGGCGTCCGCGCCTTCATTCCGCTACTCGCCGGAATGATGGGAATGGCAGTTAGTCGATTCTATGCTGTCAATGTCGCCTCGGCGCTCGCTTGGGCTTCGTCGCATATCCTGTCAGGTGTTCTCGCAGGCGCGACGTTCAGCATTCTCGGAGCGGCTGCAAAGCCGCTTGCGATCCTGCTGGTAGTTCTATTCGCGGCCGGCTGGGCACTCCTGCATATCGTGCGCTGGACATTGCGTCGCGGTGTCCCTTACTTCATCGACGCACTTGGGCGGATGCGGTACTGGGCAGGCACCCACAACACATGGTTGAGCCGCAGTGTCACCCATTTACTCGATCCTTCACGGCCCGAAGCACGGACTCTCACATTGTCGGCAGTGCTTCTCGTCGGTGCAGCCTGGCTCTTCTTCGGCATCCTTGAAGATGTCGTCAGCGGTGACCCATTACTGCTCGCAGACAGCGCGATATACCACGCTCTTCAGGATCTTCGTACAGCGCCAGGTGATGCAGTGATGATCGCCATTACAGAACTCGGCGACACCCAGGTCGTGATGGCGGTCACGATGGTTGTCTTACTGTGGCTCATGTGGAAACGCGCCTGGCGTACAGCGACCTATTGGCTGGTTGCGATTACCGGCGCTTCGACGCTCAACACGGTCATCAAAGTAGCGTTGCATCGAGCTCGCCCCGGTGAACTTCTCTACTCTGGGTGGAGTGCGTTTTCCTTCCCAAGCGGCCATAGCACGGTCAATGTCGTGCTCTACGGTTTCCTTGCTTTTCTCATCGCGCGTGAGATCCGCCCGGCATGGCGCCTCGTGGTCACTCTCGGCGCAGCAACCCTGATATTTCTGATTGCCTTCTCGCGTCTCTACCTCGGTGCGCATTGGTTTTCCGACGTGCTCGGGGGGATGGCATTCGGCTCGGCGTGGCTGGCACTGCTCGGCCTGTCCTACCTGAGGCGCCAAACCGGACGCATTGAGTCTATAGGCCTACTCGCCGCCGGATGTTTAGCACTGATTCTCGCCGGAGGACTCAATATCTATCGTAGCCATGCGACAGACAGCGATCGCTATGCCATCAAGATAGGAACTCCGTCCATGACCGCCACGGATTGGTGGGCGTCGGGTTGGGAACAACTGCCGGCACGGCGTATAGATCTGACTGGCGAGACGAATGAGCCGCTGACGTTCCAGTGGGCCGGTGGCCTGCTGGAGTTGCAGGATGTCCTGCAGCGTAACGGGTGGCGGGACTCAGCGGCCTGGACACCGTTGAGTGCCCTGAATTGGCTCTCCATCCAGACCGACTCGGCAGCTCTTCCGGTTACTCCACTTTTCGCCAGTGGTCGCCTCCCCAGTCTGACGCTCATTCGACCGAATAGTGGTGGCGCACTTACCAGCTCGCGCCTCGTGCTTCGAGTCTGGGTCGTCGATTTCGAGCTAACGAACGGGCGTACTTCAGCGCTGTGGATGGGCTCAGTTGTGGAGGAGCGCTTCTATCATCCCCTATCCCTCGTCACGTTAACGTCGACACAGCCCGATGTGAACGCCCCACGGGGCACTCTCGCTGCCGCTTTTGACAACGGGCGGCTCCTACCTCGACCCGAAGGAACGGCAAATGGGGATTGGGATGGCAATGTCCTGTTAGCTCGACACGGCAAGACACATAAAACAATGTCCAACTGATCGCGGCGAATGCTTGGCGATGAGGTACACCGCCGAGTTTTTTAGAATCTTGGAATAGTCAGGCGCCAGCGCTCTGTTCTGAGTTGCGCCTAGACGGGAAATCTCCTGCGCTCCAACTCCTGAATCATCACCTCAAGATCGCGAGCCGGCGTGGTTAGTCTTCCAACTTCAGCCGCAGCAAAATTCAAAGCCGCTACCCCGTTCAAAGCGTGCATTGGTCGGAGTAGGCTCCACTCCCTTGCATTTCCCGCTGTCGTTCCTCCTTGTTTAAATCCATAGCCCTTTGGCGCTTTGCCGGTTTCGCAGGAGTCGTGGCGGCTAATCAGTTGCAGAGCACCATAGACGGCTACGGTTAATTGAGGCCCGCCAAGGCCTTGGCGCAGCCCTTCACGACGGRCAGAAATCGCCATATACGGACGTTGACCTGGGTTTGCTTTCGACCATCAGCATTCATTCAACATGCCTGGCAAATCAGGGACGCTTCAGTGGGAGGGTTACGAGTCGATTCGCTCGGTGCCCAGTCGCGATCAGGTCCGTTGGGCATCAGCACTCTATGCACGGATGCTCGTCGGCAAGCCGATAGTCGCGTTGAGTTCACGGATTTTCCGGCCACTGAAACACGGCCGGCCATTACTGATGGCAGGTGGAGTTTCATTGCTCGCTGAGCAGTGGCCACCAACAGCGGCAGCTCAAGGGATCCTGATGGTGAGCCTGTGTATTGCCTGGTACCTGATCGAGCCCCGACAGCGCAAAGCCATTGGGCGCACCCTGGCCGAGCATCTAAAAGCATTTCCGATCCGTTGGTGGCGCTCACCTTTAGCGGCAACCACGGCCCCCAGGGGCGACTAGATATGGGCATGCTCAGTGAGAAAGCCCAATCAACAGATCACACGTATCGCTCAACTCTGTGATCATAGTGCCGGACAGGCCAGGCGCGGCAATCAGCCAGGATCTCGAAGCCATGGCCGATTACCTGCACAGCCTGGTCGCGCGCTTTAGCCGATAGCCTCTGGATCGCTCCTGCTGCAAGGGTAACGGAACGGAAACGCGAACGAGGGTGTCAGCTGTTTATACACCCCTGTTTCTTCCCTCAATCCAAATGAAGCGGTGAAGTCATGAACAATATTATCTACCTCGTTGGCGCCGTCGTGATCGTCCTGTTTATCCTGTCGTTTGTCGGCATAGTCTGATTCAGCCAGCCGTGGTCAAAACAGATTGAGAGGGTGCGTTTGCCATGAACACCCCTCAAACGGCTGCGGTGTTCAGTCCCCCCGTCACTGCGACTGAATCCAATCAAGGAAACGCCGGATCGGCTGCTCCTCGCCCCTGCGTTGAACATGCGCGAGATACCATCCTCCGGCCTGCATGACGTCTGTATGCATGGGTATGACCAGGCTGCCCGAACGAAGATCGGAGGTTGCTGGACAGACGCTGGCATCAGGCAGTGCCTGTGCTTCTTTGCCATTTCAATTGAGGGGCTGAAGCGCGAAAAAAGGCCGAGTTGCGGCAGTCGCTTGTCTTGCGACTGACCGCTTCACGCCCTGAGGAAATCAGTCACCTTAGAACAGCCCTCCAAGTGCTACTGGCTCCCAGTTCATGATCACCAGTTCACCGCTGATCTCGACCTTAGCCTGGCGTTGGTTGGTCGTGGTGTAGCGAATATCCAGCGTTTCAAAGTGAAAGCCCTCGAACACCCGGCGGATGTCCGGGTGGTCGTTGATGCTGACCATTACCCTACCCTTGCAGCGGCGCATGAAGTCCGCCATGCGCTCATAATTCTCGAACGGAAAGTCCACCCCATACCCTGCGGTCTGCCAGTACGGTGGGTCCATGTAGTGGAAGGTATGGGCCCGGTCGTAGCGTTCGGCGCACTCCAACCAAGGCAGATGCTCGACATAGGTGCCGGACAAACGCTGCCAGGCGGCTGAGAGATTTTCCTCGATTCGCAGCAGGTTGATTGACGGGGTGGTGGTGGCAGTGCCGAACGTCTGCCCGGACACCTTGCCGGCGAAGGCATGGTGTTGTAGGTAAAAGAATCGGGCGGCGCGTTGGATGTCGGTGAGGGTTTCGACGCGGGTCATCTTCTGCCACTCGAACACCTGGCGTGAGCTGAGCGCCCACTTGAACTGGCGCACGAACTCCTCGAGGTGATTCTGCACCACGCGGTACAACGTCACCAAGTCGCCATTGATGTCGTTGAGCACTTCAACCGGCGCCGCCTGGGGTCGCATAAAGTACAGCGCGGCGCCGCCGGCAAAGACTTCGACGTAGCATTCGTGAGGTGGAAACAGCGGAATAAGGCGATCGGCCAGGCGGCGTTTGCCGCCCATCCAAGGGATGATGGGTGAAGACATAGATAGCAAGACCTTTACTGTATAAATAAACAGGTGCTAGGCTCGCTCTGCTTTGTGCACAGAGCAGGAGCCTTGGCGGGACTTGCAGGGACAATCTGCGGGGACGGTGGCCAGCCTGGATGTTGACGCATCCAAACTGGCCGCTCCTTTTATTTCGGGGTTTAAACCTCTTCGACCTGTGACTGATCACGCGTCCGAGTAATCAACCTGGCACTTCAAGCACGACTTTCTGCGGCTTTCCTGACGCCTTGGCCTTGCCCTCCTTGCCGCCATTACACTCCACCGACACTGTCCACCCGGACGGGGTGAAGGTGTGATCCACCGACTCCACCAAGTATTCACCATCGAGCCCGCGCTTGAAGCCTTGCGCCTGGACCATGATTTCTGCAAACAGGTCGGTCCGGCCCGGCAGGTCGAGGCGCACCGAGGCGGTCGAACGATTGAACGCTGCCAGACGGGCCTTGGCGGCCTCATCGGCTGCCGTGCGGTCTGGGTAGAGATGGCGGTCGGTGTGCACCGGCGGTAGACCTTCGGGCACGTTGGGATTGTCCAGGTGCGAGACCAACAGTTCGCCGCTGGCCGGGTCCTGGTACTGGGTGCTGACCCCTTGATGGGCGCTGCGGTCGCTCAAGCGAAATTGCCAACGGGTCACGTCACTGCGCTGCAGGGTGATGACACTCAAGGCCCGGCCGCTCGCACTCTGCCCACCTTGGCGCGGCAAGACCAGCAGCTTGCCGTCGGCCACCTTGGCGGTGCAGTCGTGCTTCTTGGCCACCCGGGTGATGAAATTGAAGTCCGACTCATTCAGCTGGTCCATGCGCGGCACCCGGGTATCGACCGGGCACGACGGCTGCCAGCCATTACGCGCGGCGATATCGCCAACGATCTGCGCCAGGCTCACGTCCTCCCAGCTGCCACTGCGCGTGGTTTTGCCGCTGCCGCGCATGTCGCTGGCCTTGCCGCTGATCACCAGCGTATCCGGTGGGCCGGAGACCGCCACTTCATCCACGGTGTAGCGGCCCATGCGCGTCAGGTCGGCGCCGGCATACCCCAGGTAGACCTCGATACTCGCGCCACGCACGGGCAGCGACACCGCGCCGTCACGGTCATCAATGCGCAGCTCAAACGAATCCGAGGCCATCCCAGGCCGGTCGGAAAGCTGTAGCGACACCAGACGATCATTGATCAGGCTGGAGATGTCGGCACCGTCGGCCACGATGCGAAAATTAGGCGTCATGGATTTTTTCCAAAAAAAATCCCGCACAAGGCGGGCAAGAAAGTAAGGAGTTTTAAACGATGAGCGACACGAGTGTAGTCCATCAATCCCACAACGAAATGACGCTGTCCGGCTCCACCACCAGGTCCGGCAGCGTGATCAGCACGCCGGCCCGGAATGGCTGCGGCTCATCGGCCAGGCCCTGATTGGCGGCCAGCACCACCTCGACGCTGCGGTTCAGGTGGCCGTAATAGTGGTGACACAGGGTGTCGAGCAGATCCCCGTCAGCTGTTCTGCAGGTCATCGCCATAACGGACAAACTCCAATGAAAAGCCCTGCTTGCGCGGGATCGCCCCGGGCAGTAAGGCGCTTTGCTCTTCTTCAATATTGGTCAAACACCAGTTGCCCAACACCTCGCCATAACCGGTAGTCAGGTTCAGTGGCAGTAACTTGGCGCCGATGCTGCGCAGCATATCCAACTGCTTCAGCCCGCCTTTGAAGCTCGGGTAGATCGCGCCCTTGATGGTGATTTTTTCCTCCCCCAGGCCCACCGCCTGCTGCGCCGGACGCCGGGTCAGGCGCTCCTGCGCGGCCCAGCGAAACGACGTCTGCCGCCGGAGTTCGTCAAACGCGGCGGTGTCCAGGTTGAAGTAATACGGCCGTTCATTGGCCTTGAGCGGGTAGAGAATCAGCAGGTGTGGGAACGGCTTCACCGCGTCGGGAATCGGCGTCATGTCGCCGGCAAACCATTCCGTCGGGAAAATGTTGCCCAACGCGGCATTGGCCTTGCCGGCCACCTTGTTGAACGCCGCGCCAAACCGGCCAATCTGATCGGTCAGGGCGGAAAAGTGCTCTTCAAACTGCGCCAGCGCGCGCTGGGTCTGATTGTAGTAGCTGGCGACCTTGCCGATCTTGGCCTGCGCCGAGTTGATTGCACTTTGCAAACGCCGGGTCTTGTCACTGAGGTCTTCGCTGATAAAAGGCAGAGCTTCCAGCGCATCGGCCGCCCCGCTGATTTCATTCAGCGCGCCATTCATGGGTCCGGTCATGGACTCCAGGTCAGTGCGCCCGGCCTCCCCCGCGTCGACCATGTACTTCAGCCCGCCCTGCAGGTGCTGCAGGTAGTTTTTTTCATCCGCCATAACACTTCCTTAGCCCACATGGGGCGCATCAAACAACTGGCGATCACGCGCCTCCCGGGCGAAGTCGTCAAACTGACGGCGCAGGTACGGCATCAATTCCTGGACCAACTGCGCCGGGTCCTTCACATCGCCGTGCACCTGAAACACCGGGGCCGGGGCGAAGGTAAATTGCTGATCGACCTTCGGCCATTCGGGCGTCTTTGCTGTTGCGGTCGACATCAATGCCGCTGCCGTGACCGGAGCCGCGGGGGCGCTGTCCATCGAACGCACGACATCACCCAAACCTTGGCGTGCAGCCACGGGAAAGATGCCGAGCGGCACTTTTGCAGGCGGCGTGTCCCGCTCGCCGAACAAGGCCTTGCCCATGGTCGCGCCCACATCACCGCCTCCCCACGCGCCGAGCGCGCCACCGATCATTCCTCCTATCGCGGTTCCGAGCAGCGGAATGAACGACCCGATGGCCGCCCCGACCGCTGCACCCGCCAAGCCACCGGCTAGGCCACCTGCCGCCTCACCGTAGCCTTCGGCCTTCTCATCGCGCGTGGTGGCGTTCTGGTAAGTGTCCACCAACTGATAGCCGGCAGCGGCCACCGCCAGCGCCCCGCCCACTTTCATGCCACG
The DNA here is from genome assembly GCF_056402075.1 of Pseudomonas sp. P4_C3. NCBI lineage: Bacteria > Pseudomonadati > Pseudomonadota > Gammaproteobacteria > Pseudomonadales > Pseudomonadaceae > Pseudomonas > Pseudomonas sp. P4_C3. The sequence goes on along the minus strand of NZ_JBFUIC010000112.1, from coordinate 6,843 downwards.
GGGCATCCGACTTGCAGGGCCTTTGCCCTTTCCGCCCTTCCCGTCTTTGCTGTGATCCAGCCCGTCGTCATCGCGGTCATTCGCGTTGGTCACGAATACCCGCTGGACGATGTTGGACCGGTCGCCGGCCGAACCACGGGCGATGTTCACCAACCCCCGCCCGATCTTCAGCGCGGCCCAGGCCTTGCCCAGCACCAGCGCTCCGGCAGTGAGTGCAGCCAGGCCCAGCACCGCTTTGGGCGTTTCCTCGGACAAGGCGGTCAAGCCACGCGCCGCCACGCCAATGCCGGTGGCCAGCGCATCCGTCGCCGGACGCAGGGCATCCCCGATGGCTCGCAGCGAATCGTTGAACGCCTGACCGGTTTCGGCCCAGCGCTGTGACGAGGCTTCGCGCCGCTCGCTCAGGTTTTTGTCGAGAATGTCCTTGCGCTGGCCGTTGGGGTCCGAGGCGTCCCTTTTCAGGTCTGCATAGAGTTTCTTGTTCTGGGTGTACGCCATAAGTGCGGTCTTGACCTGCATGTCGGCAAACAGATCGCCGGTACGCAAAGTCGCGGCTAAAGCATCGGCCATCGCTTGCGCCTTGGCCGGGTCCGTCTCCTGGCTGATCTGGGTCAGCCCCTGATTCAGCTGCTTGGCCTTTTTCGGGTCGGTCTTTTCCACATACCGGCGAGCCAGTTCAAAACTGGCTTCAAAGGTCGACAGCCCCTTGCCAATGGCGGCGTTCATCGAACCCTGATAATCGATCCCGGCATCGGCGTAACCTTTGACCGTCTCCCCCGAGCCGATTTTCGCGACCCAGTTTTTCAGATTGTTCGCCGCCTCATCGGCGCTGCCGGCGCTCTTGATCTGCACCTGCAACATGGCGCCCAGCTGGGTCACCGCCTCCTGACCGCTGATGCCGCTGCTGGCCATCTGCGCCAACAGTTCCGGAAACCACTTGGCCATGTCGGCGGCCTCGAAGCTGCCTTGCTGGCCCAGCAAGGCGACCGACGCCAAGGCCTGTTCCATTTTTTTCGGGTCGGTGATCTTGGCGTTGTTCTGCATCGCCAGAATCATTTTCGCCGTGTCGGTGCCTGACGCGCCCTGCCCGACCGCAAACTTGGCGGCCACCGGGGCGTACTTCAGCGCTTCGGTCAGATCCATGCCGCCACCGACCAACTGATTCACCAGGTCCGCCACTTGGGTATTGGCCATGCCAGTGTCTTTTGAGGTCTGGACGATGTCGCGGGCGGTGTCTACTTCCTGCTGGGTGTTGGCGGCACCGGACTTGATCGCGATGTCCCGGATGATTGCCTGAAAATCCGCGCTGACCTTGGTCGGTACCGCGGCCAACGTGGTACCGGCCACCACCGTGCCAAACCCGCTGCGCAGGCTCTCCCGCCCCTCTTCGATCTGCCCCATGCCTTTGGCTTTGAACTCGGCACTGCGCACCACCTTGCCCAGCGCCAGGTACTCCTGACGTAGGCGCCCGACTTCGACACCCTGCTTGCGCAAGCTGGTGGTGTTGGTTTCCAGTTTGCGCAGCAAGGCGTCGGCATTGGCCGCCCCGCTGTCGTGGGCTTTTTTCCACTCATCGCGCAGACGCATGGTCTCGCCAATGACTTTCTGCAAGCCCTTGGCGCGGGTGGTTTGCGCCTCAAGCTTTTTCATTTCGCCGCTGACATTCTTGAAGGCGGCGCCCAGGGAGGAATCGACGGCGCCGCCAATCACCAGCCCGAGCGAGAGTTTGTTCGCCATGCAGGGTACCTGTATGCAACGGGGATGGGCTCAGTCCGTGAGCCACCAGACCATCTCGGAAAACGACAGCCCCRGGATCTCGGTCGCCGAAAAATTCAGCTCGACGGCCAAGCGTTTGGYCAGGGCCTTTTGCAATCGGGGGTTAAATCCCGTCGTCTGCTCCCAGACGAAAATAGGCGGTCTGCAAACGACGGTAATCGCGCATCAGCAGCCCCTCCAGATCCGCACGGCCGATGCTCGCCAAGCTGCAGAACAAGACCATCTCCTGCTCTTCTTCGTTGCTGCCGCCCTGCAAGGTGGCGGCACGCATCTCACGCACCGTCGGTTCGCGCAGGGACAGTTTGTCGACCTGAATGCCGTTGGCCTGACTCGGCCGAGACAGGGCCACGGTGGCAATACCATCACCCAGTTGCAGCCACTTGGGCAGGACGTTGTCTTTTGCGTTGCTCATGGTGTTGCTCCTTACATGCCCAGGGCAGACCGCACAGCGGCCAATTGGTCGACGCCGTCAATGACGCGGATCGAGTTGAGGGGATCGATTTCAAACATCACACTGCCGTCGATTTCCAGCTTGTAATAGGTCACCGCGACGGCGTACTTGAACTCGCCTTTTTCACCCGGTTTCCAGTCCCCCGGATCGACTTCCTTGAGACTGCCACGCAGGGTGGCGACCACCGCCTTGACCGAACCTTTCTGGCCTTTGAAAGCACCGCGGAACGAGGCGKTGAACGCAGTCAGGTCGGCCTGACCGAAGAACTTCAGCACCTCGCGGCGCACGCCATTGGTAATGAAGCTGGCCTCCAGTTTTTCGGTGCCCATGTCGATCTCTACCGGCGCGTCCATGCCGCCGGCGCGGTACTCGTCGGTCTTGAGGGTCAACTTGGGCAGGGTCAGGCTCGGTACATCGCCTTGCAGGCTGATACCGTCCACGAACAGGTTGGTGTTGTAGAGCACTTCAGGAATCATAAAGCGGTCTCCTTAGGCGGCGGTGTCCAGCACTTCAGTGATCCACTGATCGGTCACCTCCACGCGGAAGTTCGGGTTTTCGGCCGGCGGTACGTCGGTGAACCGAATGTTCCAGTACACCTTGCCGTCGCTGAGTTCGCTGGAAGTGTTCAGCTCTTCGTCGGCATAGACCTCAAAGTTGATGATCGCGCCTTGGTTCTTCAGGTCGCGCATGAACGCCTGCAGGCCTTCGGTCACGTCCTTGACATAGGTCGCGGTGATCGAGCGATCGACCGCCCACTTGTGCGCGTAGAGGATGGCGTCCATGACGATATCCAGCGTGCGCACGCGGGTGACGAACTTCCATTTCGGGTCGCTGGACAGTGTGCGGTTGCCCCACAGCCGGTACCCATCATCACGAATGATCGTGGTGATATTGGCGTTGTTCAGCACGTTGGCCCGGCAGGAGGCATCGCCGTCGAGAAACTCGATCGGCCGCGTGGTGCCGGTGACGCCGACAAACTCCTTGTTCGACGGCGAGGCCCAGAAACCGTAGGTGGCATCGGTCCAGGCAAACAGRCCAGCGGTCCAAGCCGAAGCCGGTGCATTGACCGTGGCACTGGTCCCGGTGTCCCAGAATTGCACGCCCGGGTCGACCATGTAGGCGTGTTTGCTGCCGAAATTTTCGGCATAGGCAATCGCCGCTTCGTCGGTGGTGTTCGGCCCGTCGATGATGGCCATGGCTCGCATCTTGTCACCCAGCGCTACCAGCTCGGTCGCCACCGCCAGCGTCGCCGAGAATTGCGGAGCCACCAACAGTCGCGGCTGGGCGTTAAACTTACTTTTGCCGTTGAGCAACGCCTGCATGCCGGTACGGGTGCCGTCAGCCCACACCCCGCCGATGATTGCCGACAGTTGCTCCGCTTCGTCCTCCAGCACCGGCACACCGACGGCGACAATCACCGCTTTGGACCGCTTGAAAATGGCCTTGCAGTCCTGGGTGATCGCGGCGTCCGGGCCCCAGGCCGCCACCGCTTCGCTTTCGCGGGTGATCAGCAGCAGTTCGTTGGCAGCGGCGGTAGCCGGCGGACCCACGGTGAAGGTGTTGCACAGGCCGATGATCGACGCTGACGGGGTGGCGATGTGCCGGGCGCCGGTGTCCACCAAGGTCACGGTGACGCCGTGAAAAAAACTCATAGAGTGATGCTCCAGAAACGAAAAAGCCCCGCATAAGCGAGGCCGTGGGGATGTGCGGTGACGTGCAGCATGGAAAAGAAAACGCCCCGGCAATGCGGGGCGTCAGGATGTGGTGCGGCTCAGTCCGTCCGGCTTTAACGGCCGTTTATCACTGGCTGGAAAGTCTGGCGAAAGAGGCCAGGCCCGCAGTTCATTGCGGTAGGTGCGCCAAGCCAGCTCCGTGTTGAGCGCGGCCGGGTCAGCATCCAGATGCTTGTCGATCTCTCTGCCCGCCCAATGCAGTTCATTTTCGATCCATGACCGTTCTCGCTGGCTTTGAATCGCCAGATCGCGCGCGGCATCCAGTACCCAAACAAGACCATTCCAGACATAGGCCGCACTCGGTCGCGACATGGTCGTCAGCTCGGCCGGTAACTCGCCAGGCATCGAATGTGTCACCTCGGCACCATCGGTGGTGCGGTAAGCCACGCCTCGGTAGTCGGGCACCACCAGCCACGTGCCATCCCTCCAGACCACCACCTCCCCGTCCCCGGCTTCGGGCGGTTCCTCCAACGTGGCGCCCGCTGGCAGACCGCAGCCACGGCTGACATAGGTTTCGTGTTGGCCGAGGTATTCGGTGGTGGTTTCACTGAACGTGTAAACGTCGATCCAGCCACTCTCATCAAAAAAACCATTCACTAAAGTCGTCATCAATACATCCTGCAGATGTAGTTGTACGCCACGTTACGCATACGGGTTTCCGTACTCACACGGGCGACAGCCGATGGATTGAAAGTTACAGACATGTTGCCCGTTGTACTGACTCGTGGTGCAGCGGGTATATCACTCGTCATGTAACCAGTAGCCGTAAATACGCCGGTCGCGGTATTCACCAACAACATCGAATCATCGTCCTGTAGCCTGAGTTCACCCGTCATGTTTTGCAGCGCGTCGGTCTGAAGACTCAACAAGCCACGCCCAGAGTCGGGGTCAATTCCGCGCCCGCCATCCAAACCACGAATCGACTCGGCGCRCATGTCTGGCAGGAAGCCGCTGGGATACACGGCTGCCAATGCCGGGTACCACTCGACATCGAACGGTTGCCCCCCCATCAAAACGCATTTGTCGGGTGGCGTAGCGGTTGGCCATGGAAACGGCACGCCGACAGGGACGGAAAATATGGAAGCAGGATCAAAATTGCTTTCGGTCCAGATCCCCCCGAAATCCTGCGCATCAACCTGTATTTTTATTTTGCCCGAGGCGTTTTCATAGCCAATGTAGATTTTATTGGTGTCCTGACCTGCTACTCCGCCTTGCTGCACAGGAGTGAAACCCAATGCCGCCTGGTACGCGGCAGGGTCAAAGTTACTCGTGTCCCAACCCGTTACCCACACACTGAATACGAATCCCTCTGGGGTCCGAACACCGCCACGAGTAAGCGTTGTACCGGTGTTATAGCCGATGACTTGTTGCCAGAGGGTGTCTTGACTGACCGCAACCAGCATGGGGGAGAATTGACCGCCCTCTGGAACGTTCGGCCCGGGGTTCACCCGGTAAATGCCCGCGGTGGTGATTGTGTCTAAATCGGTGCCTTCTGGAAGGACAATCCCCCCTTGGCCCCAGCCATAAGCACCCGTGAGCAATACACGGCCTGCTGAGTCATCTTGGGGAGAGGTTTGTTTAACCAGATTGCTGGAATCCCACAGGCTCTGCCAGTCGCCCCAGGTTCCGGTTGCAAAGTCCCCGGTTCGGTAACGGTAGGCGCTCGCGCTGTTCGCCACCCGCGCCTCTTGATAGGCCAGGTTGCCGAACGATCGTTCAATGTGAACCACCAGCCCATGATCACTACCGGAGATGTTCGGACGGTTCAGGGTGTCGGCCGTATAGGTATAGGTGCCACCGACCTGCGCGGCGTTGAAGTCATTGCCCGGTAAATTGGGGGCTACTCCTCCGACGCCAAATGCACCATTGAGCAATACGCGCCCTGCGCCAGCATCGGTGGTGTTCGTTTGTTTAATCAACGAACCACTGTCCCACTGCGTTTTCCAGGCCGACCAGGTCGAGCCGGAACCGCTGCCACCGCGTGTGAACAACACCCCGGTGTTGTATTGCACGACCAGTTGCAGCGTCACGTCCCGCCCATTGCCGACGATCAACGCGGAGTTGGTGCCGCCCGATGGCCCGTTTTCCGGCGTGCCTTCGAGGCGATAAAAACCGCTGGTTCGGATGGTGTTGAGATCAGTACCGTCCGGCAGGCTGATACCCGCCCCGCCCAAGCCAAAGGCGCCCACTTTCATCAGCGCATCCACCGTGGCATCGTCCAGATCGGATTGCACGTCCGCCGTCGCGGCGGTTCCCAGCCCAAGGTTGTCGCGAGCCTCAGCCACATCCTCGACATCGGCGAGATTTTCACTCACTGCCAGGGCATCGGTGATGCCGTAGCCGTCGAGGGTGGTCGGGTTAGTGCCAGCGATCACACGCCCAAGGGCATCGATGGTGACACTGCGAAACGTGCCCACACCGCCCCCACTGCCGCCCGCGATCATTTCGAATTGCAAACCGGTGGTGCCCAGGGTGATCGGCGCATCGGTGACCAACTGCCAGAGGCTGTCACCGTTGGTCGTGCCCTGCTCGACGTGGATAAACAGCCCCGGGGTGACTTCCAGGCTGTTGTCGGCATCGGCGGCCCGCGTCCAGCCGTCGGCGCTGACGACATAGACACCGTTGTTCTGGGTCTCTGCCTGGGCGGTCACCAGCACGCGATCACCGGCAGCCACGGCCACGTCATCGATGGTCTGCACGTTGTTCAGGGTGATGGCGACCGTGGCCGCCACCCGCGCTGACTGTTTGTGATCCAGCTTGGCCAGCGCCTCACTGATAGCCAGGTCGACATATTCACGCGTGGCCAGCACCACGGCCGGGTCGATCTTCAGCACGATGTTCGCCGAGCTGCTGACGATGAAGTTCATGCGTACGACCTGGGTC
>NZ_JBFUIC010000111.1:0-15711 GCF_056402075.1 Pseudomonas sp. P4_C3 | reverse complement strand
AGTGCAAGTAGGCGGCGTCGGCGTTAAGGCGCCAGTCCGAGGCGTGGGGGACGCGGTCGAAACCGGACGCGTGGGCACTGGCAACCACGCGCACATCGCAGTAGCGCCGTGCGGCCTCGATCGCCTTGCCCGACCAGAGGCCGGTGTGCAGGTAATCCGCCGTGCCTTTATCGCCTATCAGGTTCATCGGCACTTGAGCAAACTGCAACGAGGCGCCCCCTTGCAGAAACAACACTTTGTAGGCGGGCGGCACCCCGAGGATATCGCGCAGGTCCCGTTCGGCCTCGCGGGCCACCGCCATGAACACCTGCGAACGATGGCTGATTTCCATCACGGACATGCCGGTGCCGGCAAAATCGAAAAACTCCTCGTGCGCCTGAGTGAGGACGTCCAACGGCACCGCGGTGGGGCCTGCGCTGAAGTTGTGTGACCGAGCCATGGTTGAGTAACTCCTGTTCAAGAACGCTCGCCCTGTGCGTAATCACCGAGGTAAAGCCTAGGGTGGCGAGGGCCAGAGTCTACGGATAAACTGGCCTGCCTTTACCTGCCAGTTCATGGAAAGAGAGCAGACCACATGGCAAAGACCTTCGAGCTGGAAACCCTGAAGATGCGCCTCAACGACGCTGAGTTTCAGCTGCTGGATTTGCACCAGCGGATCCAACGTGCGTTGCGTGCGCTGATTCTCGACGGGGCCCTCGGCCCCGGCTTGAAACTGCCCGCCACGCGGGTGCTGTCCAAGTCACTGGGCTGCGCCCGCGACACCGTTGAGAACGCCTATGTGCAGTTGCATCGGGACGGGTTTATCGTGCGCCGCGAAGGCGCCGGCAGTTACGTCTGCGACACGGTGGGCGTCGAATTGCGCGGTGCCGGCCGCCGACGCCTCAAGGCTCAGGAAGTCAGGAGCAGCGTCGCCGCACCGGGCGCCGAACTCAGCCAACGCGGGCGGATGATCTTCGACACCGGCGGCGTGCGCGATCAGCAAGTCATCAAGGCATTCGCCACCGGCCTGCCGGAAACCCGCAACTTCCCGACGGATGTCTGGGAGCGTTTGCAGCGCCAGGTCATGAAGGACTATCGCGCGAATGTGCTGCTGCATGGCGATCCACAAGGGGCCGAGCCCCTGCGCAAAGCGATTGCCACCTACCTGAACCTCGAACGCGGCGCCAAATGCTCCCCCGACCAGGTGCTGGTATTGAGCAGTACGCGTCAGGCGTTGTATCTGAGCGCGCAGTTGCTGGTGGACGCCGGCAAGCCGATTCTGCTGGAAAACCCCGGCTATTACGGCGCCCGCAAGGCCTTCGAAATCGCCGAAACCAAGGTGCTGCCCATTGATGTCGATGAACGGGGCATCCGCACCGACCTGCTGTACGCCGACCGCAGCGGCGCCAATTGCGTGTATGTCACGCCCTCGCACCAATACCCCACCGGCGCGACGTTGCCGCTGGAGCGGCGTCTTGAGTTGATCAATTGGGCGGCGCAAAAACGCAAGTGGATCATCGAGGATGACTACGACAGCGAGTTCCATTACGACGGGCAACCCACGGCGTGCGTGCAGGGCCTGGACAAGTATCAGCGCACGCTCTACATCGGCACGTTCAGCAAGACCCTCTACCCCGGCCTGCGCATGGGGTATATGGTGCTGCCCTCCGAGCTGGTCAAGCCCTTTGCCTATGCGCGCAGCATGATGGACGGCCACACTCCGCAAACGCTGCAACTGACACTGGCGCGCTTTATGGAAGACGGCCATTACAACGCGCATGTCCGGGCCATGCGCAAGCTGTATGCCGGACGCCGGTCGATCATGCACGATGCCATCGGCAAGTACTTGAGCACGGTGGTCACCGCCGAACTGCCGCCGGGCGGGTTGCAAATCCCCTGCTTGCTGAAAGCCGGATGGTCCGAGGAAAAAACCATCCGCCAAGCCGCCACTGCCGGCGTGCAACTGTCCGGCCTCAGCGGCTTGTACGCGGGCGACCCGAAGCAACAGGGCTGGCTGCTGGGATACTCCTCCCTGACCGCGTATGAAATCGAAGCCGCCATGTTGCGCCTGGCCAACGCCCTGAAAATCTAATGGCCCAGCGCATAGTTCATCAGCAACTGCTGGGCCTGGGCGGCCATCCGCGCACGCTTGGGCAGCTTGGGGCATTCAACCGCGATGACGGGTTGAGGCTTGGCGGTGGTGAACAGTCTGAACCGTGACGTGCGGGTTGCCGCCAGGCGGCCGGTGGGGATGATGCCGGGCATTGGAATTCCTTTTCAAAAAAAACGCAGGCGGTTAATACGGCAGCCTGAAACGCTTGGTCAGGTCGCTTATGCCTTCACGAATCGAGCGTTCAGTGCGGCCGTCGAGGGCACCGCTGCGCACGCCACCGAGCATGGCCAGAATCATGTCGCCGATCTCCCTGAATTCATCGACCCCCATGCCACGCGAAGTGCACGCCGCACTGCCGAGACGAATGCCGGACGTCACGGTGGGCTTGACCTCATCGCCGGGCACGACATTTTTGTTCACGGTAATGCCGATTGCCTCCAACGCACGCTCGGCGACATTCCCCACCAGGCCCCAGGGCCGCAGGTCAATCACCCCCAAGTGACAGTCGGTGCCGCCCGACACGACCAACAGCCCACCTTCAGCCAATCGGCCGCACAAGGCCTGGGCATTGGCGACCACGGCGTGGGCATAAGCGCCGAAGGCCGGTTGCAATGCCTCGCCCAGCGCCACGGCCTTGGCCGCTACGGTGTGCATCAGTGCCGCGCCCTGCAGGCCGGGGAACACAGCCGCATTGATCTTCTGCGCAATTGCCTGCTCATTGCACAGGATCATCCCGCCACGCGGACCGCGCAACGTGGCGTGGGTGCTGAGGGTGGTGACGTGGGCGAACGGCACTGGAGACGGATACGCACCACCCGCGACCAGCCCGGCGACGTGGGCGATGTCGGCCATCAGGAACGCACCCACCTCGTCGGCAATCGCACGAAACCGGGCGAAATCCAGCGCCCGTGAATACGCCGAGGCCCCTGCGATGATCAGGCGTGGGCGTTCTTGTCGGGCGATCTGCTCGACCTGATCCATGTCGACCCTATGGGTCACCGGGTGCACGCCATAGCTGAGGGCCTGAAACCAGAGCCCGGACAAGTTGAACGCAGCACCATGGGACAGGTGCCCACCGGACTTGAGGTCCAGGCCCAGGATCTTGTCCCCCGGCGCCAGCAGAGCCAGAAACACAGCCTGGTTGGCTTGGCTGCCCGAATGGGGTTGCAGGTTGGCATAGGCACAGCTGAACAGTTGCCTGGCCCGCTCGATGGCGAGTTCTTCAATTGCATCGACATTGCAGCAACTGGCGTAATAGCGACGCCCTGGGTAGCCCTCGGCATATTTGTTGGTCAGCACCGACCCTTGGGCCTCGAGCACCGCACGACTGACCACGTTTTCGGCGGCGATCAGCTCGATTGACTGCACCTGGCGCTGACGCTCGGCGTCGATGGCGCGCCACACCTCCCCGTCCACCTGGGGCAGCGCAACGCCACTGACCCCTGGCAGCGCGTGGCCCTCCCGATAAGCGAAATGCGGCATGGTCACTCCCTGTGTAAACGCCCGATAACACGCCGCACTACCCTAGCCGCCCACGGACCGGCCAACCATACCAGTTCGTGCCGACGTTGCAGACCACCGCGCTCAATGCCGCTGCCACACGTCTACGCAGGGGCAGGCGTCGTGAAGTCGCAGCCATTCAAAGTGGTCTGGTGGACTCATCGGTAATGGACTATCGCACAAGACCATCACCTCATTAAGCTCTGCGCCGGTTTTGCCATGCTCATCACACAGGTTTCGCCATGACGATTCGTATCGGGTTGTTGCCTCAGGTCGCCGCAGCGCACTTTGTCAGTCATTTGCACATCATGGTGCTGGCGGCGCTGTTCCCCCTGCTTCCGGCTTTTTTCAACGTGGATTATGTTGAGCTGGGCCTGGCTTTGAGCCTGTTCAATATCGTCACGGCGCTGGTACAGGCGCCCATGGGGTTTGCCGTGGACCGCCACGGTGCCAGGCGCTTGCTGTTGGTCGCGCTAGCACTGGGCAGCAGCAGTTTCCTGCTGATTGCACTCCTGCCCGGCTACACCTGTTTGTTGATCGGCATGGCGCTGGCCGGCGTCGCCAACGCCATTTATCACCCGGCCGACTACGCCCTGCTGTCCCGACACATTGACCCCGCCCACATCGGTAAGGCGTTCTCCGTGCATACCTTTGCCGGCTTCCTTGGCGCGGCCGTGGCCCCTGTGTTTTTGCTGGGTATCGCGGTGGCGAGCAACCCGGCCATGGCCTTCGCGGCGGCGGCACTGGTGGGGTTTGTCGCGCTGGCGCTGTTGTTGATCCCTGGCTCCGCACTGGCCCGGGTCAGTCGCCTGCATCCCGCCGCCGACCCGACACCCCTCGGTGCCCGTCGCCTGTCACTGCTCTCGCCTATGGTGCTAAGCCTGGCCCTGTTGTTCGTGCTGCTGAACCTGAGCACCGGCGCGATTGAGAAGTTCTCGGTCGCCGCCCTGATGCAAGGCCAGGGCGTGGCCTTGACCTGGGCCAACTCGGCGTTGACCGCCTTCCTCTTTGCCAGCGCCTTCGGCGTGCTGGCAGGGGGAGCCTTGGCCGACCGGACCCGCCGCCATGGCGTAGTGGCAGCCAGCGCGTTTGCATTGGCCACCGCGCTGATGCTGCTGGTCGCCACGGCACGCTTGAGCGAGCCGGCGCTGCTGGTCGTGCTGGGGACAGCGGGTTTCCTGACCGGGGTGATCGCACCGTCCCGCGACATGCTGGTACGTGCGGCCGCCCCGAAGGGCGCCGAAGGCAAAACCTTCGGCATCGTCTCTACCGGTTTCAATATCGGTGGCGCCATCGGCCCCATCGGGTTCGGCTGGCTGCTCGACCAAGGCCACCCCGACGCAATTTTCTGGGCCAGCGCCGCTTTCATGGGCCTGACCGTTGTACTGACCCTAATGCAGGAGCGGTCCATGGCCAGGACCCGAAAAGTGATGGCACTCCAAGTGGCATTCAAGTGACCTGGGTCAATAGCCCCAGTGTGTTTTTGCCGCAGACTTGAAGGGCACCGTCCCGCATTGATTGCGCTGCCCCCCCCACCCCCCGCTTGTGCGGACCCGTTATTTTTGCAAGGACTGCACGGTAAACCCGAACACCAATAGTCGATTTCCTTGGAGTTAAAACATGGAACGTTTGAATTGTGGTACCGATGACGTGGTAAAAAACATGCTGGCCAAACTATCCACGCTCTGGAAAACCCGCGCCGCCGTCAACAACCCGCAACCGAACTACTGGGGCCTCGCCTTTGATGCCGACAAGCACGACTTCAGTCTGTCGCTGCTGCCGTTTCGTCATCACCAGGCCTGGCTCGAAGCCCCCCAGGACTTGCAATCCAAATGCCTGTCTTACGCGTGGGGCATCTACAACCTCAAGACCATCTACATCGAATGCAATGTGGTCGTGCCTGCCTGCGAGGACATTATCAAGACCCCGCCGCCGAGCAACAACCGCGCCCTGCTGCAGGACGTGATGTCTCAGGCACTGCTCGACGAAGCCCTGCACACGCGCATGTCCATCATGGCCTGCAACTATATCTATGACATGCGCAAACTCACCCCGCTGGATTTCAGCGCCTTCAACCTGGTGACCTGGCGCGAAGCCCTTCTGGCAAACTGCACCGCCGAATGGGAGCGACGCCTGACCCGCTTCGGCGTCGCGTGCGCCAGCGAAACGCTGATCACCGACTACCTCAAGACCATGGCCGAGGACGCCAGCATTCAGGCGGTGTGCCATGAGGTCACGCGCACCCATGCTATGGACGAGTGGAGCCATTCCAGCGTCTTCAGCTTCGTCGCTTCCGACATCGTCAATGGCCTGAGCCGCAAGGAACGCGAGTACCTGCGCTCGATCATCCTGCGCACGGTGCAGATGTTCGCCAATAACGAAATGGGCGCATGGTCCACCGTGTTTTCGATGCTGGATTTCCCCCATGCCGGCGAGATCCTGCATGACGTAGGCGACAACAACGAAATCAGCGTCTACACCGACTCGCTCGAAGCCCTGATAGACCGGATCGGCTTGACCGGCAACGGCCTCAGCAGTGCCGAGCATGCCATTGAAACCTTAGGCGAGAAGGCCCGCGCATGAACGCCATGACGTCCCTCCAGGCCCAGTGCGAACACGTGACCATTGAAACGGCCAACGTAAAAGTCTTCACCCTGCGCGCGGTGGACGCAACCGCCGAATTCCTCGACAGCCTGGAAGCAGGAAAACACGTGGCCCTGCACGCCGCTGACATGGCGGGCACCCATCACCAGCGGCTGTATTCGATCACGCGCAAGCGCGGCGCCGACCGGTTCGACATTGCGGTCAAGCGCGAAGGCCATGGCGGGGTTTCGGACCAGTTGCACGCTACGCTGCAAGCCGGCTCGACCACCTCGGTGCAGTTTGTGGCGGGTGATATTTCGCTGGAGTCGGTTCTGGGTTGCCGACAAGTCGGCATGCTCGCCGGCGGCATCGGCATCACCTTGCCGATTGCGTTGCTGCGCGGCCTGGTCGAGCGCGCGCGACGCGGACTGGCGGTGCCCGATGTGAGCCTGCTGCTGTGTGTGCCGACCATCGCCGAGATTCCGTTTCTACATGAGTTGCTGGAGCTTGAGCTGACCACATCGTGGTTCTCCTTGCAGGTGTTCGTCACCCGCGAAGCGGTCAACAACAACGGGCACTTCAGCGCCGGTCGTCCCCAAGCCCAGGACCTGAGCCGGCTGGGTAACCCCGAGAGCGTGGTGATCTGCGGCAGCCATGGCTTCGCCCAGGGCATGCGCGAACACACGCTGGCCATGTTCCCCGCCAGCCGCTTGCTGATCGAGTCATTCACGCCACCGGCCGCGCCGGTCACCGCCGCACAGACCGAGGCTCAGACCGACGCGACGCTGCGCCTGTACTTGAACCACAACGATCAGGTGCTGGAGCCACCCGCCGGCAAGAATTTGCTGGAGATGCTCGAAACCAGCGGTATTGCGGTGCGCAGCCTTTGCCGCGCCGGCATCTGCGGTCACTGCCGGCTGAAAGTGTCGGAGGGTCACTACACCCTTGAGCCCGACTTTTGCCTGACGGACAAGGACAAGGACAAGGACGAAGGCTACGCCCTCGCCTGCTGCACCTTCCCGCAATCCGGGACGATCAAGGTCGAACTCACCACCACGGCATGAACCGTTACCGTCCTTACTTCAACAACTGGGTTTTTCCATGAAAACTGCCATTGCATTGCGCCACATTCACTTCGAAGACGTTGGCACCCTGGATGCCGTTCTGGCCGAAGGAGGCTATACGCTGATTTACCTGGACCCCACGGTCGACGCCATCTACAGCGAGCAGGTGTTGCAGGCCGACTTGCTGATCGTACTCGGCGGCCCTATCGGGGCCCATGACGAGCAGCTGTATCCGTTTTTGCACGACGAATTGAAGCTGGTGCGCCAGCGCGTTGCGTCCGGTAATCCCCTGCTGGGTATCTGTCTCGGTGCGCAATTGATCGCCCGGGCCATGCACGCCAACGTCTACCCGATGGGGGTCAAGGAGATCGGTTTTTCACCGCTGACCCTGACCGCGGCCGGTCAGGACTCGCCGCTCGCCGCGCTGATGGACACCCCCGTGCTGCACTGGCATGGCGACCAGTTCGATGTGCCGGAAGGCGCTGTGCTGCTGGCCAGTACCCAGGTGGGTGCTCATCAGGCGTTCGCCGTGGGCAACACGATTCTCGGCCTGCAATTTCACCTCGAAGCCGATACCGCCAACATCGAGCAATGGCTGGTTGGCCATGCCAGCGAACTGGCACAAACCGGCATCGATCCTGTTGCGTTGCGGAGCGAGGCCATTAACCTCGGCGACCGCCTGACCCGCGCCGCGGGCCACGTCATGCGGGCCTGGCTGAACAACCTGGGCACCCCGATAAAACACTAAAGGCGGTCGGGCAACCTCCCCCCCGCATTTGCACCATGTAAAACCACCTGAAAAATACCGTCAAGGATGAGGAGTCAAGAATGATCGTAGTTTTGTTTGAGTTGCAGGCACTGCCAGGCCAGGGCGAGACCTATGTTGACCTGGTCAACAAGCTGACCCCGCTGCTTGAACCCATGAGCGGGTTTATCTCCGTCGAGTGCTTTCAAAGCACGCTGAACCCCAAGAAGGTGATGTCGGTCACCACCTGGCGCGATGAGGAAGCCGTGGTGCAGTGGCGCAACGTGACAGCCCACCTGTCGGCCCAGCGCGCCGGGCGCGACAAAATCTTCGATGACTATCGCGTGCGCGTGACATCGGTGATTCGTGATTACGGCCTGCGTGATCGCGAACAGGCACCGTACAACGTAGTGGTCGACGGTGAACCCGCCACGGCTGCCGCGGTGGTATAACGCCGTATTCTCGTCAGCTGCACAGGGGCGAGAGATTTATTGTCGGTGGTTGTGGTGAGCGGGCTCATACCCCGAGCTATCGCCGCCAGGCTGATGTCATCGTTGAGTGAAAAACCAGGCGCGCGGCAAGGCGCCTGGACGACCGGGCGCACCCGCTACCAATCTGTTGAGTCTCTAGCTGGATGCTGATGGCCGACATTGCAGTGCTTCGGCTACGTGGCTGCGACCGAAAGCGTCTACGTGTTCCCGCCAACTCCTTATTCACAGGCTGTCGATTACTCCAACAAATATATAAGGACTTCACGACCATCATGAACTATCCAGACTTCCTGCCGTTTGCCAAACCCTCTATCGACGAAGCCACGATCGCAGCCGTCGGCGACGTCTTGCGCTCCGGCTGGATTACCAGTGGGCCTAAGGTCCAGTTATTCGAAGCGCAGCTCTCGGACTATTTCGGCGGACGCCCGGTACGGACGTTCAATTCCGGAACCTGCACCATGGAGATCGCCTTGCGCATCGCGGGTATCGGTGCTGGTGACGAAGTCATCACCACTCCGATCTCGTGGGTTGCAACGGCCAACGTGATCATTGAAGTGGGTGCGACCCCCGTGTTTGTCGACGTTGATCCAGTCACTCGCAATATCGATCTGGCTCAAGTCGAAGCGGCAATCACACCACGGACCAAGGCGATCATTCCGGTCTATCTATCGGGTCTGCCGCTGGATATGGATCGTTTATATGCGCTGGCGAAAAAACACAACCTGCGGGTGGTGGAGGATGCTGCACAAGCGCTGGGTTCGTCCTGGAAAGGCGAGCGCATCGGGGCTTTTGGTGATTTTGTGTCCTTCAGCTTCCAAGCCAACAAGAACATCACCTCATCCGAAGGCGGTTGCTTGGTGCTGAATAATCTCGAAGAGGCACGTCTTGCCGAGAAACACCGGTTGCAGGGTGTCACTCGCAGCGGCTTCGATGGTTTGGATGTGGATGTCCTGGGCGGCAAATACAATATGACCGACATTGCCGCGACCATCGGCCTGGACCAGTTCGCGCATATTGAAGCGATCACTGCCCATCGTCGAGAGTTGGCTAAATACTATTTCGAGTGCCTCGGCAGTGATTTCGAAGCGAAATACGGTGCTCAACTACCGGTCGCCGATTTCGATAACAGCAACTGGCACATGTTTCAGCTAGTGCTGCCAGAGCGTCAGGACGGTAAGCCGGCCCGGGCCACGTTTATGGAGCAGATGCAAGAGCACGGTGTCGGCATCGGCTGTCACTACCCCTCGATCCACTTATTGAGCTTGTACCGCGCGCGCGGCTTCAAGGAAGGTATGTTCCCGATTGCAGAACGGGTTGGCCGTCTGATCGTTTCGCTGCCGATGTTCAATGCCATGACAACAAGGGACGTCGAACGCTCGGTGGAAGCAGTGAAAGCAGTACTGCAACCTTGCTGAGCGCCAGCAAGCCAGTTTTTTGTGTGGGCGACGCCAACGCGTTACTGGGAGCGATCTGAAAGGTTCAGATCGATGTAGGCCTCATTCAACGCGATGGCCGTCAGCTCAAAGATGCGAGCCTTCGCGACTACCTGGGCGAGCTTTCTGTCAGCCAAGGTTTCGAACACCCAGATCACCTTCAGGGTTTCAGCCAACGCGTTCAGGTCAGCAGTGTGGGTGAGCCAGGTAAAGCCTTTGATTTCACCTTTTGCTGTTTCGCACGCTTCGGTCAGCGTGGTTATCAACCAGTGTTCGATCCGCGCCAGTTCACGTTTCCCTGGAGGCATCGCAAGTTCCTTTGGAGATAATGGAGGGGAGGCGCTGAATCAGGCCGGTCGAAATTCGACCGTCAGATGGTTGACTTCGTGAACCGGTTTGAGACGTTCACGAATGCTGTCGGCGTTCGCACTGGACTCATCAAGGACGCTGACGATGGCCGCATGGGCTTGCGGTCCAACCCGCCAGACGTGCAAGTCTGTGATGGTGGCATCCCCCGGTTTCTCAACCAGTTCGCGGATTTCCTCGGCAACGTGCGCGTCTGTTTGATCCAGCAATACACCTGCGGTGACCCCCATCAAGGTCCATGCCCAACGCGCGATAACGATGGCGCCGACGATGCCCATGACCGGGTCCAGCCATACCCAACCCAGATACCGACCAGCGAGCAGCGCTGCGATGGCCAGAACCGACGTCAGCGCGTCTGCGATGACGTGGACATAGGCCGATTTCAGGTTGTTGTCGTTCCCGTGATGAGCATGGGTATGGCCATGATCAACATGATCGTGCCCATGACTGTGCCCGTGGCCCAGCAGCAGGGCACTGACGATGTTGACGATCAAACCGGCAATAGCGATGAGCGTAGCGGTGCCCTTGTTACGCTCCTCTTCACTGAGCCCAGGGTTCGCACCTTCAGTCTGGCACTCAGGATGCCGAAGTGAGGAGGAGTCCATCCCATTGCTTTTGGCCGTTCTCTGCCTGTCACAGTTGGCAGAAAATGGCCCCATAGCAGGTTAACCAGGTGCAAAATCGCATGTCATAGACTCAATCCTGGTTCGTACACTTTTAACGACGCTTTTTTTCATCTCTATGCGGTTTGCGCAGAGTATCCGGCGAGGTTAGGCGCGATATGCCACCGGTTGTCTGTCCGTTATCCGAGAGGTCTTGAAACGCACGGGGCCGCACAATCAGTCCGAAGCGGTGGCAACAAGTGCTCCGCTCATCAGCAGACCAGATGTCTCTCGATCAACCTTGCCACTTCGGCTGCGTGAGTAAAACCCAGATTGTGATCGGCGCCAGGGAAAACGTGTAGTTCAGCGCGGGGTAACAGTTGAGCAAGGCGCTGGCCGACGCGAATGGGGCTGATCAGATCAGAATCTCCCCAGAGGAGCAGGACTGGCATGCGCAACTCGACCAACCGGAGCGTGAGGTCGGTGTGGTCGTCGAGAAACCAACTCGGCAGTGTCGGGTTGGCGGCAGCAAAATCCGGGCGCCAGTCATGCGCGCCCAGAGCAAACATATCCACCCCGCCAGAGGTGACGGTCAGCGTCAGGTGCGTGATCAGTTCAGGGCGTTCAAGCGCTGCAAGCACAGCGACTATACCGCCCATAGACTGCGCCACCAGCGCTGTGGGTCGGTCGATCTCGGCCAGCACGCGAACCACCAGATCATCCATGCCGGTCACGCCAGGCAAGGGCGGAGTGTCTCCAAAGCCGGGCCAGCCGATATGGACCTGCTGCGCCGGGTGGGCCAGGCGCTCAGCAACCGGAAGCCAAAACCGGGTGTTACCCGAGGCTCCGGGCAGGAAGAGGAGTTTGGAGGGGGATGCGATCAAAGGTTCAGTCCTTGAAGGTGGGATTGAAAGAGTCAGCAGGAAGGCAAAATGGATGCCGCAAGGTTCGATGACCACTTCGCAACGAGAGCCGCCGGTAGTGAAGGGCAGCTCGCGACCCATACCGACCTGTAGCCGTCAGATATTCACCCAGCGAACAGCTAAGGGAGATTTGGGGGTAATCATGACGTAGCATGGCTACATGATAATCAGCTTCCGATTTTATCAGGAATGGCAGTCGGGCAACTGAAGGAGATAATGTTTGGCTACCACATCACCTGCTCACACTCTGCGTGCACTGTCCGATCTTGATTACTATGACAGCAGGTCGGTTCCACTCCCTGTTGAAATAACCACTCTTGACGCTTGGAACATCATGACGGCCGAACCGGGACTGTTCATGCGGCTAGCTTTCCGAACGAGGGACGCGATTTCCTCGTTATTCGGCGTGAAGCGGATCGGCGGGTTCTCCGGCGCTAGGCGAGAGACAGTACACGCTGGCGAACAGCTGGATTTCTTTCTGGTGGAGCATAGTGCCCCCGACATACTGGTTCTGACCGAACGTGACCGGCATCTGGATGTCATGATTTGCCTTTCGATAACAGATCGAGTGTTCACGATCACATCATCTGTCGTAACGCATAACGTCTTTGGGCGCATCTACATGTTGCCGGTAGGTCTAGCCCATAAGTTGATCGTCAATAGTGATCTCGGGCGACTGAAACGAAAGCTTGAAGGGAAGTAGATTTTGGTTGTTTCAGCTTTATCCCAGCGACCGCTCCTGGCCGTTCTCTGCCGATCATGGTTACAAAGCGTGCTGGTCAAATCCGATGCAATCGGTGGTCAGAACGAATGCAAATGACTGGTCAGGTCGAATGCAAGCGGGTGATCAAGTAGAGTGCAATTTCGCAGCTGAATATCGGATTAGTGTTGTGGGGACTTGTAAGGGGTGATGATGGGGCTCAACAAACCAGTGCAGGACCTGAAGCGCGATCTGCAGGGTGTCGCCTCTGATCTGAAGTGGTCGGCCGTGGAGTTAGTTCGGATTGCCGAGCGGCTAAGCCACGCAGGTAATGGACCAGACGCTGAGGCGCTTCGAAGGATGATCACAATCTTCCAGCAAGGTGAGAATCGGTTAGATGGCTGGATTAAAGAAATCGGTGCAGGTCAGGTAGTCCGGCCGGCGAAGGCAGACCACTGCCAATGATCGCGGAAGGGATTGGCAGGAGGTTGTCATGGCACTTAACAAACCCAATCAAGAGTTACGCCGCGACTTGAAAGCCGCTGCATATTCCCTCGAAGAAGCTGCCCTGGAAATGTTCAGGCTTGCAAAACAGCGCGGGGATACAGAGCTTCTGGAGGCAATGGAGACGATCGAAAAGCTGCATGAGCAAGCTGATCGGCTGACTGCTTACACAGATGAGGTGAAGGCGGGAAGGATTGTCCGGAAGGCTGAATAGCCATGCGTCTGGCGAGACGTATTCGCATTAGATCTGAAATACAAGCAATGCTCTGTAAACGGTTACTCAATGAAGAAGAAGCTGACGGACAGTAAAGCAGCAGTGACTGCTGCTGAAATTGAGCGTTCTATCCAAGCCCTGAACAAAATGGCTGAACGCCTATGGGGGGATGGCCGGGAAGCCGAGGCGAAAGCTCTCCTCGATGCCTTGGACGCATTAAACCGGGCGCTTGATCGGATCAGGATTGGAGAGAGTCGCAGGGTTCTCCATTGAACGGCACAAACTAGCTGGCGGGTTATGAAGGCGAGAAGAAGTGTGCGGGGGAAGGCGGAGTAGGCGCGTGGTATGACGGCGAGATGTTGTAGCGGCTTGGCGGTCGTACCGATGTAACTCAAATGCCCGGTCCAGAGCCGGGCTTCTCGTATCTGCCCCTGTCATGCCTTCGTCACACCTACCAAGCACAATGCAGTCAGCCAAAGGGATTTGGCCCATCTACAGAGAGCCCGGCTAATGTGCCGGGCTTTTTCGTTTCTGCGACATGCTTTTCACCAATCGCTCACATGGTGGAGCGCAGATTAACCCTGCTCCTTTGAAGAATTCCCATTTGGCCCGCCCGCATGCGGGCCATTTTTTTGGTCGCTGCCACGATTTCTACAAGAACTGGAGAAGCGACCATGTCAGATGACTGCGAAATTGCACTCCACCTGACCACCCGCTTGCATTCGACCTGACCAGTCATTTGCATTCGTTCTGACCACCGATTGCATCGGATTTGAACAGCACGCTTTGTAACCATGATCGGCAGAGAACGGCCAGAAGCGGACGGTGGCCAGACACGCAGCACTGTAGTGGCGTTGTGCTCATGCCGCGAAGATAAGGCAAATATTCTTAAGGAGAAGGTCATGTCAGATAAAGATCCTCTCGATCGGCAAGGACGAGAAATCCCTGGACCAATGGATAATGTCCCAGGACGAGATCCAGGAGATCCACCTGGTTGGGCGCTCGAACTGGATGTTTGCCGGATCGCTACGCAGCGGCAAACGGGCGGCGGCGATCATGAGTTTGATCCAGTCTGCTGTCGCATAAGTGGCAGCCGGCATAATCATGCAAGGTGGGTGCGCCGTTCACCGTTCGCCTACGATTGGTCTGGTGCTTACATTCTGTTTTGATGACGATAGAACCCGAGCGCAGGCCGGCCCTTAGCAACTAAGACAAATTTCGTCGCCGGGAGCTCCCATCAAACTCTTCATGCGAATAGACCGGGGAAGAATATGATCAACATTCGTGAAGCGACTAAAGCCGACCTCAATGTTCTACGTGAAGTCGGCTGTGAGACCTACCGAGAGCATTTTTCGGCCATCTGGTCTCTCGCCGGCATGCAGGGCTTCCTCAATCAAGACTTCTCATACTGCACGCTCAGAAAATCACTCGAATCATCCGCTCGCCATTTGTGGCTTATAGTCTCAGACGAAAGCGGTAGGGTCGTAGGTTTTTCCAAAGTTAACTGGTCAACGCCTGCGCCTCTAACTGGCACAGTGGGCGCGGAGCTTCAAAAGATTTACTTCCTCAAATCTGAAGCAGGACGAGGGTATGGGAAACAGCTTCTGCATTTCATTTGCAACCGAGCGATAGAGCGCGGAGAACGCTTGCTCTGGCTTGACGTACTCAAGACCAATTCAAGCGCCCGGCGCTTCTATGAGGGATTCGGTTTCCAAAAGGTCGGTGAAATCCCTTTCAAAACTGACCTGGCTGAAATTGGGATGGCTGTAATGGTATGTGAGCTTTCCCGATAAGCGCGTTCGATTGTTTCTCTATCAGGTTGGTTGTCAGGTGAAAGTCAGATGACTTTACCGGGCGCTTACCAAGCAAAAGTGGTCCCTTTCCCTGTTGCATCACCTCAGAAACAACAAAGCCCAGCACTAGACTGGGTTTCAGGATGAGCGTGGATCGCTTATCAAGTATTCACTCAAAGGATGAACACGATGAGCCGCCCCAACCATATTTGCCTGATGGCGACCTATAACGAGTGGATGAACGCAAAGATTTATGAGGCATCCAGAAGCTTGCCACATGAAGAGCTCTCAGTGGATAGGAAAGCATTCTTTGGTTCTATTCTCGGGACGTTGAACCACTTGGTGGCCGGGGACACTATCTGGCTAAAGCGATTCGCCAGGCACCCAGCTAACCACTTGGCTCTGGAGCCGATTCGGCAGCTTCCCGCCCCTGAAAGCCTCGACCAGTTACTGTACTCAAATATCCGGGAGCTTTCGGCACATAGAGTGTCGCTCGATCAGATAATTGTCGCATGGGCTCGCTCCATTACAGATTCGGATTTAGATCACACCCTCAATTACACAAACATGAAGGGAGTACCCGCTGACAGGAGCTTTTATGGTTTGGTCATGCATTTCTTCAACCATCAGACGCATCACCGCGGACAAGTTACTACCTTGCTTTCACAAGCGGGTGTCGACATAGGTGATACGGATTTAGT
>NZ_JBFUIC010000110.1:0-15994 GCF_056402075.1 Pseudomonas sp. P4_C3 | reverse complement strand
CGCCATAGGCAATCAGGGTGTTGAGGCAGCACGCCAGCAGCAACCAACCCTGCAACGGGTTCAATTGCAACGCTTCGAGCGGATGCACCCACGGCGTCAACAGCAGCGCGCAAAACAGGTAGATCACCATCATCACCTGCAGCGAATTCCACACCGTCAGCAATTGCTTCTGCCCCAGGGCATAGAAGGTCCAGACCGTGGACGCCAACAGCACCAGCAGCACGCCGGCGGTGTAGTCGGTCAGCGATGTGAGCAATTCACTCAAGCGCTGGTTGAAAAACAGCGCAAAACCGATCAGCAGCACCAACAGCCCGATCCCCTGCCCCAGGCTGAACCGCTCCTTGAACACAAACACGCTGGCGATCAGCAGCATGATCGGCCCCATCTGCACCACCAGTTGCGCCGTGCCGGGGCTGAGCAGGTTCAGGCCCATCAAATACAGCACATAGTTACCGACCAGGCCGAGCACCGCCATCAGTACCAGCCAGCCACCGCGAGGACCGAGCACTTTGCGGCTGGGCAGACGCCTGGTGGCCGCCAGGTAAATGAACAGACAACCGCCGGATACCAGCAGGCGAAACCAGGTCACCGTCACCGGGTCCATCACCAGCAGCACTTGCTTGAGCTTGATCGGCAGGATTCCCCACAACAACGCGGTCAACAAGGCCAGGAACAGACCGTAACCCCAGCGACCCGATGAAATGTGCATGTGAACCCCAACGCCAACTGACAGGAGCCGTCATTCTAGGCCCGCAGCGGTGGCGTACACAGGCACAGTTTGGGTCTGGCCGCGGATGAAACTGTGTGGGTCGTAATGTTCGGGGGATGTTCTTGACCGCGGCGCGCCCATCGCGAGCAAGCTCGCTCCCACAGGTTTTATGGCGTACACAAGATTAGTGATCGCCACTAAACACTGTGGGAGCGAGCTTGCTCGCGATGGCTATTTTACCGACAAAGAAAAAACCCGAGCCTTACCGCACCGCCTCAAACAGTCCCGTAGCCCCCATCCCGCCTCCCACGCACATGGTGACGACACCGTAACGCAGATTGCGTCGCTGCAATTCACGAACCAGATGCCCGACCTGACGCGAGCCGGTCATGCCGAACGGGTGGCCGATGGAGATCGAGCCGCCGTTGACGTTGTACCGGGCGTTGTCGACTTCCAGGCGGTTGCGGCTGTACAGGCACTGCGAGGCGAACGCTTCGTTGAGTTCCCACAGGTCGATGTCGTCAATCCGCAAGCCTTTGGCCTTGAGCAGTTTCGGTACCGAAAACACCGGGCCGATGCCCATCTCGTCCGGCGCGCAACCGGCCACGGTAAAACCGCGAAAGAACGCTTTCGGCTTGAGCCCCAGTTCCAGCGCTTTTTCCAGGCTCATCACCAGGGTCATGGACGCGCCATCAGACAGTTGCGAAGAGTTGCCGGCCGTGACCGAGCCATCTTCGGCGAACACCGGCTTCAACCCGGCCAGACTTTCCAGGGTGGTGTCCGGGCGGTTGCAGTCATCACGATCAACGACACCGTCGAGGATCTGCACCTGACCGGTGTTTTTGTCTTCGACGCGATACTTCACCGCCATCGGCACGATTTCATCGCAGAACAGCCCGGCGGCCTGAGCCTGAGCAGTACGCTGCTGGCTTTGCAACGCGTACAGGTCCTGCTCTTCACGGCTGACGCCGTACCGACGCGCGACTATTTCAGCAGTCTGCCCCATCGGGAAGTAGATGCCCGGCACCTGTTCCTTGAGCAGCGGGTTGATCAGGTTGTCGGTATTGACACTTTTCATGGTCATGCTGATGGACTCGACACCGCCGGCGACGATGATGTCGCTGCAACCCGAAGCGATCTGGTTGGCGGCAATGGCGATCGCCTGCAAGCCCGAGGAACAGAAGCGGTTGAGGGTCATGCCGGCCGTGCCGATGCCCAGGCGCGACAGCACCGCGACATTGCGACCGATATTGAAACCCTGGGCGCCTTCGTTGGAACCGGCGCCAACGATGCAGTCCTCGACGCTCGCCGGATCGATACCGGAGCGTAGCAACAGTGCATCGACACAGTGTGCCGCCATGTCGTCCGGGCGGGTCATGTTGAATTTGCCGCGAAAGGATTTGGCCAGGCCGGTCCGCACGCTGTCGACGATCACCACTTCACGCATGACATACCTCATTGTTGTTATCGGTTGAGAGTGGACCGAGCATAAGTCCAGCGCTTCACCGACCGCGACAATCATTCACCTCGCGTATGCGCAACCATCGCTTCAATCCTTGTCCTTACGCTTCTTGTTCTCATGCCGGTCGGATTTTTCGAAAGCCTCCTCCAGTGCGCGATTGATGGTGCGCAAGACTTTGACCCGTGCCCAACGCTTGTCGTTGGCTTCCACCAGGGTCCATGGCGCAATCTCGGTGCTGGTACGGTCGACCATGTCGCCAACCGCCGCGCGATAGTCATCCCACTTTTCACGGTTGCGCCAGTCATCGTCAGTGATCTTGAAGCGCTTGAAGGGAATCTTTTCGCGCTCCTCGAAGCGCTCCAGTTGCGTCTGTTTGTCGATGGACAGCCAGAACTTGACCACGATCACCCCGGCATCGGTCAGTTGTTCCTCGAAATCGTTGATCTCGCTGTAGGCACGCAGCCAGTCTGCCGGGCTGCAAAACCCTTCGATGCGCTCCACCAATACCCGGCCATACCAGGAGCGGTCGAACACGGTGAACTTGCCCCGGGCCGGCAGGTGCCGCCAGAAGCGCCACAGATACGGTTGCGCCCGTTCTTCTTCGGTGGGCGCGGCAATCGGCACGATGCTGTACTGGCGCGGATCAAGCGCTGCCGCTACCCGGCGGATCGCCCCGCCCTTGCCAGCCGCGTCGTTGCCTTCGAACACCGCCACCAGCGCGTGGCGGCGCATGCGTTTGTCGCGCATCAACCCGGAAAACCGCGCCTGCTCGGTAATCAGCTGTTCTTCGTAATCTTCCTTGTCCAGGTGCAGGGTCAGGTCCAGGCTGTCGATCAGGTTCACTTGATCGACACTGGGGAACACTGGCGCGGCGCTGACCTTTTCCGGATGGATCGTCGGTCGCTGCAATGCGCCCTGCAGGCCCGCCAGCAGAATCCGCCCCACGGCCAAGCTCCGATAATGGGCATCCACCCCGGCGATCACATGCCACGGTGCATAGTCGCGGCTGGTGCGGCGCAGCACCCGTTCGCCATACTTCACGAACCTGTCGTAGGTTTGCGACTGCTGCCAGTCCAGCGGGCTGATGCGCCAGCTGTGCAGCGGGTCGTCGGCCAGCGCCTTGAGGCGTGCCTTCATTTGCTTCTTGGAGAGGTGAAACCAGAACTTGAAGATCAGCGCACCTTCATCGCACAGCATCTTTTCCAGGCGCTCGGCGCCGTTGATCGCCTGGTCCAGTCGCGGATCCTTGAACACGCCATGGACCCGCCCCTGCAGCATCTGGCTGTACCAGTTGCCGAAGAAAATCCCCATGCGCCCCTTGGCCGGGAGCATCCGCCAGTACCGCCAGGCCGGCGGCCGCGCCAGTTCTTCATCGGTTTGCTGGTCGAAGGTGCGGACCTCGATCAAGCGCGGGTCCATCCACTCGTTGAGCACCTTGATCGTCTCACCCTTACCGGCACCTTCGATGCCATTGATCAAAATGATCACCGGAAAGCGGCGTTGCTGCTGCAATTCGAATTGCGCTTCGAGCAACGCTTCGCGCAGGGCCGGGACTTCGGCGTCATAGGTTTCTTTGTCAATGGCGTGATCGATTTCAGCAGATTCAAACATGAGCGGCTCCCTTCCAGATGTGAGCAAGACTAGCGGATTGAACTGAAGGCCAGCAGAGATTCTCCCGGTCTCGGCCAATACATGCCTTGCCACGGATCAAGCACCACGCCGTCGATCGGCTAGAATGGCGGCCTTGCCGTTGCCGAGCCTGCCATGAAACCTGAATTGCCCCACGCCCAGCTCGACTGGGACGACCAAGGTCGTCCGTATTCGCGAGTGTTCGATGATGTGTATTTCTCCGACCAGTCGGGGCTGGACGAAACCCGCTATGTCTTTATCGAGCAAAACCGCTTGGCGGAACGCTTTGCTGCCTTGCCGGAGGGCGGACGCCTGGTCATCGGTGAAACGGGCTTTGGCACGGGACTGAATTTTCTGTGTGCCTGGCAGGTGTTCGAACAACACGCGGCGGCCGGAGCGCGGCTGCATTTTGTCAGCGTCGAAAAGTACCCGTTGAGCCCGGCCGATTTGCAACGAGCCCTGGCGCTGTGGCCGGAACTCAAGGTGTTTGCCGATCAACTGCTTGAGCAATACGTGGCCATCCATCAGGGCTTTCAGCGCCTGACGCTGGACCACGGCCGCGTGACCCTGACGCTGCTGATCGGCGATGCACTGGAGCAACTGCCGCAACTCGATGCCCGAATCGACGCCTGGTTCCTCGACGGTTTCGCCCCGGCGAAGAACCCCGACATGTGGACCGCCGAACTGTTTGCCGAACTGGCGCGCCTGGCCGCCCCCGGTGCTTCCATCAGCACCTTCACCAGCACCGGCTGGGTGCGGCGCCTGCTCAACGCCGCCGGCTTCAAGATGAAACGCACCCCCGGCATCGGCCACAAATGGGAGATCCTGCGCGGCGAGTTCCTCGGCTGGCCCCAGGAAACGCCGGCCCCGGCCCTGGATAAACCCTGGTTTGCCCGCCCGACCCCGTTGACCGGCGTGCGCCAGGCACTGGTGATCGGTGCCGGCCTGGCCGGTTGTGCCAGCGCCGCCAGCCTCGCCGCGCGGGGCTGGCAAGTGACAGTGCTGGAGCGCCACGACGACATCGCCCAGGAAGCCTCGGGCAACCCGCAGGGTGTGCTCTACCTGAAGTTATCCGCCCACGGCACGGCGCTGTCACAAATGATCGTCAGCGGTTTCGGCTACACCCGACGCCTGCTCGAACACTTGCAACGGGGTCGCGACTGGGACGATTGCGGCGTGTTGCAACTGGCCTTCAATGCCAAGGAAGCCGAACGCCAGGCGCAATTGGCCGCGGCGTTTCCAGCGGACTTGCTGCACCTGCTGGATCAACCCGAGGCACAGGCCGTGGCCGGTATCGGGCTGGCACAGGGGGGCCTGTTCTATCCCGAAGGCGGCTGGGTCCACCCACCGGCGCTGTGCCAGTGGCAGGCTGCGCATCCACAGATTCAATTGCTCACCCATCACGATGCGCTGGAACTGCGCAAGGTTGAAGGCCGTTGGCAAGCCTGGGACGGCGAGCGATTGCTTGCCGACGCCCCCGTGGTGGTGCTCGCCGGCGCAGCCGAAATCCAGCGCTTCCCCGAGAGCGCCGAGTTGCCGCTCAAACGCATTCGCGGACAAATCACCCGCCTGGCGCAAACCCCGCAAAGCCAGGCCCTGAGCACCGTGGTGTGTGCAGAAGGCTATGTCGCCCCTGCCCGTTTGGGCGAACACACCCTGGGGGCCAGTTTCGATTTCAAGAGCGATGACCTCACGCCGACCACGGCCGAACACCTGGGCAACATGGCCATGCTCGAAGAGATTTCCCACGATCTGGTCGAGCGTCTACAGGCCGATAATCTTGCGCCTGAAAGCCTCCAGGGGCGTGCCGCTTTTCGCTGCACCAGCCCCGACTACTTGCCAATCGTCGGCCCGTTAGCCGACACCCAGGCGTTCACTCAGGCTTATGCAGCGCTGGGCAAGGATGCCCGGCAGGTGCCGGACGCCGAATGCCCATGGCTTGACGGTTTGTACATCAACAGCGGTCACGGCTCGCGCGGCCTGATCACCGCGCCGCTGTCCGGAGAACTGCTGGCAGCCTGGCTGGACAACGAACCCCTGCCGTTGCCCAGAAGCGTGGCCGAAGCCTGCCATCCCAATCGGTTTGCCCTGCGGCGCCTGATCCGGGGCAAGTAATCGATACAGCAGCCGAAGTCGCCCTCACGGGGCGATTCGGCCGTGGTCTGGCGCGCATATAACTCATCGATCTAAAACTCCCCTTACCGAGGAGGGTCACTTTCTGAGTACCCGCCGTTCTGGCGCGGTATCGATCGACCCTCCCCAACGGAAAAACCGGTAAGGAATTTATGTGCGGATTAGCTGGCGAGTTACGTTTTGATCATCAACCTGCAGACCTTGCAGCCATTGAACGAATCACCCATCACCTGGCCCCCCGCGGCCCCGACGCCTGGGGCTTTCATAGCCAGGGGCCGGTTGCCCTGGGCCATCGGCGCCTGAAAATCATGGACCTGTCGGACGGCTCGGCGCAGCCGATGATCGACCCGCAATTGGGCTTGTCCCTGGCCTTCAACGGGGCGATCTACAACTTTCCGGAATTGCGCGCCGAGCTTGAAAGCCTGGGATACACCTTCTATTCCGGTGGCGACACCGAAGTGTTGCTCAAGGGCTATCACGCCTGGGGCGAAGCGCTGCTGCCAAAACTCAACGGCATGTTTGCCTTCGCCGTTTGGGAGCGCGATGCCCAACGCCTGTTCATCGCCCGCGACCGACTCGGCGTGAAACCGCTGTACCTGTCGCGCACCGACCAGCGCCTGCGCTTCGCCTCGGCGCTGCCGGCATTGCTCAAGGGCGGCGACATCAACCCGATCCTCGATCCTGTAGCGCTCAATCACTATCTGAATTTCCACTCCGTGGTCCCGGCACCGCGCACCTTGCTGGCGGGCATTGAAAAACTGCCGCCGGCCACCTGGATGCGCATCGAAGCCGATGGCCGCACCGAACAGAAAACCTGGTGGACCCTGCCCTACGGCCCTCACGCCGATGAGACGGATCTGACCCTCGAAGACTGGCGCGACCGTGTGCTCGTCAGCACTCGCGAAGCTGTTGCCATCCGCCAACGTGCAGCGGTGGATGTCGGCGTGCTCTTGTCCGGCGGCGTCGATTCAAGCCTGCTGGTGGGCCTGTTGCGGGAAGTCGGCGTGGACAATCTGTCGACCTTTTCCATCGGGTTTCAGGATGCGGGCGGCGAGCGCGGTGACGAGTTCCAGTATTCCGACCTGATCGCCCGGCACTACGGCACGCAGCATCACCAATTGCGCATCGAAGAAAAAGAGATCATCGAACAACTGCCCGCCGCATTCCGCGCCATGAGCGAACCGATGGTCAGCCATGACTGCATTGCCTTCTACCTGTTGTCACGGGAGGTGGCCAAACACTGCAAAGTCGTCCAGAGCGGCCAGGGCGCCGATGAACTGTTCGCCGGTTACCACTGGTATCCGCAAGTGGACGGCGCGAGTGATCCGTATGCCGCGTACCGCGAAGCGTTTTTCGACCGCAGCTACGACGACTACGCCGCCACCGTGCAACCAAAATGGATGAGCGCGAATGACGCCGCCGGTGACTTCGTCAAAGCCCATTTCGCCCAGCCCGGTGCCGATGCGGCGGTGGACAAGGCCTTGCGTCTGGACAGCACGGTGATGCTGGTGGACGACCCGGTCAAACGCGTCGACAACATGACCATGGCCTGGGGTCTGGAGGCGCGCACGCCGTTTCTCGACTACCGCCTGGTGGAGCTGTCGGCACGGATTCCGGGGCGCTTCAAACTGCCGGACGGCGGCAAGCACGTCTTGAAAGAAGCCGCGCGGCAAGTGATTCCCAGTGAAGTGATCGACCGCAAGAAAGGTTACTTCCCGGTGCCGGGCCTCAAGCATTTGCAGGGCGATACGCTGGAGTGGGTGCGCGAGTTGCTGCTCGATCCCAGCCAGGATCGCGGCCTGTTCAACCCCGCGATGCTCGACCGTCTGCTGACCGATCCACAGGGCCAATTGACGCCGTTGCGCGGCTCGAAGCTGTGGCAACTGGCGGCCCTCAACCTGTGGCTCAGCGAACAAGGAATCTGACGAATGAAACCTCACGCCACGGCTTTCAGCCAACGCCTGTTGCGCGGCCAGTCGCCTTCCTACGAACGCTTGCAGGCACGCCTGGCCGAAGATGGCAGTGAACTCGGTGGGGCGCCGATTGCTGTGCATTGCGGCTGGGGCCGTTTGTTGATCGGCCACACCTTTGCCGATGCGGCGAGCCTCGCTGGGGAGTTGCTCAACGAGCAGCCCGGTGAACGGGACATTGCGCTGTACGTCGCCGCGCCCCAGCAAGTGCTGGGGCTGGAGCCGACGCAGCTGTTTCTCGACCCGTCCGATACCTTGCGCCTGTGGTTCAGTGATTACCGTCAAGCGACCCGGGTGTTTCGCGGTTTCCGCATTCGCCGCGCGCAAAGCGATGCCGACTGGCAGGCGATCAATCAGCTGTATCAGGCCCGCGGCATGCTGCCTATCGACGCCACCCGGCTCACTGCGCGCCACCTGGGTGGCCCGGTGTACTGGCTGGCCGAAGACGAGGACAGCGGCGCGGTGATCGGCAGCGTCATGGGCCTCAATCATGAAAAAGCCTTCAACGATCCGGAACACGGCAGCAGCCTGTGGTGCCTGGCGGTCGACCCGCACTGTGCGCGACCGGGTGTCGGTGAAGTGCTGGTGCGGCATCTGATCGAGCACTTCATGAGTCGCGGGCTCGCCTACCTCGACCTGTCCGTGCTGCACGATAACCGCCAGGCGAAGAGCCTTTACGCCAAGCTCGGTTTTCGCAACTTGTCGACCTTCGCCATCAAGCGCAAGAACGGCATCAATCAGCCGCTGTTTCTCGGGCCAGGCCCCGAAGCCGCTTTCAACCCGTACGCGCGGATCATTGTCGAAGAGGCTCACCGCCGTGGCATTGATGTGCAGGTCGATGACGCCGACGCCGGCATGTTCACCCTCAGCCATGGCGGGCGTCGGGTACGCTGCCGCGAATCCCTGAGCGACCTGACCAGCGCCATCAGCATGAGCCTGTGCCAGGACAAAAGTCTGACCCACAAAATGCTCAAGGCAGCCGGGTTGAACCTGCCGGCGCAGCAATTGGCGGGTAACGCCGATGACAATCTGGCATTCCTCGATGAACACCAGCGCGTGGTGGTCAAGCCACTGGATGGTGAACAGGGGCAAGGGGTGGCGGTGGATTTACGTACCCTTGAGGAGGTGCAGCAAGCCATAGAAGCCGCTCGCCACTTCGACAGCCGCGTGCTGCTGGAAGGTTTCCACGAAGGCCTCGACCTGCGCATTGTGGTGATCGGTTTTGAAGTGGTCGCCGCCGCCATTCGCCGGCCGGCCGAAGTAGTCGGCGACGGCCAGCACTCCATCGGCGCATTGATCGAAGCCCAGAGCCGTCGGCGACAGGCGGCCACGGGTGGCGAAAGCAAGATCCCGCAGGACGCGGAAACCCGGCGCACCTTGCAGGCCGCCGGATACGACTACAGCAGCATTCTGCCGGCCGGCGAGCATCTGTTCGTACGACGCACGGCGAATCTTCATACCGGCGGCGTGCTTGAAGACGTCACGGCGATCCTGCACCCGACGCTGC
Organism: Pseudomonas sp. P4_C3; assembly: GCF_056402075.1. Lineage (NCBI taxonomy): Bacteria > Pseudomonadati > Pseudomonadota > Gammaproteobacteria > Pseudomonadales > Pseudomonadaceae > Pseudomonas > Pseudomonas sp. P4_C3. Next base: position 6,584 of record NZ_JBFUIC010000110.1, on the reverse strand, counting down.
TGGACGCCGCCGTGCGGGCCGCGCGGGCGCTGGACATTCCCATGGTCGGCCTCGACTTGATGGTGTCCGCCGCTGACCAGCCGGACTACGTGTTTATCGAAGCCAACGAACGGGCCGGGCTGGCCAACCACGAACCGCAGCCCACGGCGGAGCGGTTTGTGGATTTGCTGTTTCCGCACAGCCAGCCGGCAGTCTCTTAGTGATGTGTTGCCTGGGCGGACCCCTTCGCTGGCAAGCTCGCTCCTACAGGGGAATGCGTTCCAATGTAGGAGCKRGCTTGCCAGCGAAGGGGYCMGCCCAGGCAACAAAAATCCCCTCATCGAAACCATCGATGGCCTCAATACATCAGGAGTTTCCATGACCTGCAAAATCCCCGAACCGGACCTCGGTTACCTGCAAAAAGTCCTGCTGGAAATGCTCGCCATTCCCAGCCCCACCGGGTTCACCGACACCATCGTGCGCTACGTCGCCGAGCGCCTTGAAGAACTCGGTATTCCCTTCGAGCTGACTCGTCGTGGCACCATCCGCGCCACGCTCAAGGGCAAGAAAAGCAGCCCCGACCGCGCCGTTTCCGCTCACCTGGACACCATCGGCGCGGCGGTGCGTGCGGTGAAGGACAACGGCCGCCTGACCCTCGCGCCGGTCGGCTGCTGGTCCAGCCGCTTTGCCGAAGGCAGTCGGGTCAGCCTGTTTACCGACAATGGCGTGATCCGCGGCAGCGTCTTGCCGCTGATGGCGTCCGGGCACGCGTTCAATACCGCCGTGGATGAGATGCCGATCAGTTGGGATCACATCGAATTGCGCCTGGACGCCTACTGCGCCACCCGTGCCGACTGCGAGTCGCTGGGCATCAGCGTCGGCGATTTCGTCGCCTTCGACCCGTTGCCGGAGTTCACCGAAAGCGGCCACATCAGCGCCCGCCACCTCGACGACAAGGCCGGGGTGGCCGCGCTGCTGGCGGCGCTCAAAGCCATCGTCGACAGTGGCGAAGAGTTGATGATCGACTGCCATCCACTGTTCACCATCACCGAGGAAACCGGCAGCGGCGCCGCGGCGGCGTTGCCCTGGGACGTCAGTGAGTTCGTCGGCATCGACATCGCACCGGTCGCGCCAGGCCAACACTCCAGCGAGCACGCGGTGTGCATCGCGATGCAGGATTCCGGCGGGCCGTATGACTATCACCTGTCGCGCCACCTCCTGCGCCTGGCCAGCGACAACGAGTTGCCGGCGCGCCGCGACCTGTTCCGCTACTACTTCAGCGACGCACATTCAGCGGTCACCGCCGGCCACGACATTCGCACCGCCCTGCTCGCCTTCGGCTGCGACGCCACCCACGGTTACGAACGCACCCACATCGACAGCCTCGCCGCCCTGAGCCGCCTGCTCGGTGCGTACATCCTCAGCCCGCCCGTGTTTGCCAGCGATGCGCAACCGGCCAAGGGTTCACTGGACCGCTTCAGCCATCAGCTCGAACATGACACACAGATGGAAAGCGATACGCGGGTGCCTTCGGTGGACAGCCTGGTGGGGCAGCGGTCGGAGAACTGATTCAGGATCTTCATCGCCAGGTATACCGCTATCGTCGGAACGCCGCCCGGAGCAGGCTCGCTCCCACACTCGACCGCATTCCCATGAAAGAACTCGGTCTACTGTGGGAGCGAGCTTGCTCGCGAAGGCGTCAGACCAGACAACACAAGATCCCGTGCTGGCCGTCCTCGCCCAATCGCCGTAGCATCGCGCCATTGATCCAACCGAGGTGCCTATGCTGATCCCCCACGACCAACTTCAAGTCGACACCCTCACCCGCCTGATCGAGGATTTCGTGACCCGCGACGGCACGGACAATGGTGACGACACGCCGCTGGAAACCCGCGTACTGCGCGTGCGCCAGGCCTTGACCAAGGGGCAGGCACTGATTGTCTTCGACCCGGAAAGCGAGCAATGCCAACTGATGCTCAAGCACGACGTGCCCAAGCACCTTTTTGACTGAAGCCTTCAGTGCCCCTTGGTCTTCGTCAGTTTGTTCTGGATGCGTTCGTAGATTTCGCAGCGGTGCACTTTGACGTCCTGGGGCGCTTCGACGCCAAAGCGAATGTTGTTTCCGTTGATCGCGAGTACGCGCACGGAAATGTTGTCACCGATGGAAATGGTTTCGCCCACAATGCGAGTGAGTACGAGCATGAGGAGTGTCCTTCAGGGGTTACTGGCCCTTGAAGATGCCCGGCCCGCGGTACGCCTACAATGCTCCGACAGCAAACCAGACCGGACTGACAGCCATGACGCACCACGCTTACGGAAAGGTCTGACAACCCGGCTGATTGTAGGGCCGATCTGTCAGGACGCGGAGAATCGCGGCCCGAACAGGATGATGCTCGCGCCGATCACACACAACGCTACGCCAAGCCAGTCCGAACCCAGCGGACGAATCCGCTCGACCACGGCCAACCAGCCGATTGAGGCAACGATGTAGATGCCACCGTAAGCGGCGTAGGCGCGGCCGGCATAGGTGGCTTCGATACGGGTCAGCAGCAGGGCGAACAGGGTCAGGCTGAGGAGCGCCGGCACCACCCACCACATGCTTTTACCCTGGCGCAGCCACATCCAGAAGGCGAAGCAACCGGCAATTTCGAACAGCGCAGCGAGGAAAAACCACAGGTAATTGAGCATGCAAGCGTCTCGCGAGGATGGCCGATGGCGGCCACCCTAACCACAGCGTTGCCTGCGAGCAAGATCAGCTTGCCGATTGCCTGGCCTTGGCGCGCATTTTGTCGGCCATGACGGTCATTTCGTTGTAGAGCAGTTGCGGGTTCTTCTGCTTGAGCGCCCAGGCCATGCGGCCCTGTTCGTGGGGCAGGATCATGAACTCGCCGGCGGCGACCTGCCGGTAGATGTAGTCGGCGATGTCAGCGGCGCTGATCGGCGAGCTTTCCAGCAACTTGCCGACCTGGGCTTTCATGGCCGGGGTCGGACCGCGGAAGGAGTCCAGCAGGTTGGTCTGGAAGAACGATGGACACACCACATGCACGCCGACTTCCTGATGCGCCAGTTCGATCAGCAGGCTTTCGGACAACGCCACCACGCCCGCCTTGGCCACGTTGTAGTTGCTCATCGCCGGGCCTTGCATCAACGCGGCCATGGACGCGATGTTGATGATCTTGCCTTTGCTTTTTTCCAGCAGCGGCAGGAAAGCCTTGCAGCCCTTGACTACGCCCATCAGGTTGATCGCGATCTGCCAGTCCCAGTCCTCCAGGGACAACTCACTGAAGAACCCGCCAGACGCCACACCCGCGTTATTGACGATGACATCGATGCCGCCGAATTTGACTTCGCAGGCCTGGGCGAACGCCGTCAACTGGCTGTAATCGCGTACGTCACAACGCTGGATAAAACCATCGCCGCCCGCTTCGCGGACCAGCTTGAGGGTTTCCTGCAAACCGGGCTCGCTGACGTCCGACAAGGCCAGTTGCCAGCCTTCACGCGCCCAGCGCAGCGCGATTTCGCGACCCAGACCAGAGCCTGCACCAGTGATCATCATGCGATTTTGCATAGCAAACAGCCTTGTTGTTCTCGGAAGATGCACCGAGTGTAGCGAAGGAAATTGCCCGACCCACGCTCCATCAGATTGCTGAATGGCCCGAGCAAACCGCGGGAGCGCCTGAAGTAACTGATGCAACAAAAAAAGATAAAGACCCGTTCGAAATACTTGAAAAAAACCTGGAATTTTCCTGCAAGCGCAAGAGTCGGAATATTTAAGCAGCGCGAATTTACTTCATTCCCGCTGACCTTGATTGGCATGGTCAATTCACTGCATTTTCGACAAGGAAATAGACATGGGCACAATACTAATCATCATTCTGATCCTGTTACTGGTCGGTGGTTTGCCGGTCTTCCCACACTCCAGAAGTTGGGGTTATGGCCCATCCGGAATCATCGGCGTCGTGTTGGTGGTACTGTTGATCCTGCTCTTGCTCGGCCGAATATAAAAATCCGCCAGGCAAAAAAAAGAGGCTCTTGAAGAGCCTCTTTTCCATTGCGTCACAACTTACTACGGCGTGCCGTGAACTACACCGGCGGTGTTGTCCAGCAGACTCTTGGTCGCGGTTTGCAGGAACGCTTCGAGCTTGAGCTTCAACTCAGCGGTACCCGGTGCATCCGCAATGATCTCGGCATGCGGCGTAGCGCCCATTTCGTACTGGTACAACTTTGGCGCCATGTCCTTTTCCTTCGGCAGTACAAGGATCCGGTCGTCGCTGAGGATGGCCGTGGTCTGCTCGTTACCCGAAGGTTTGATCACACCAAAACCCTTGTCGCCTTCAGGCAGGTTGAGCAGGTCGCGGCCCCAGCACTGCTGGCGAGTTTCGCCGCCCAGGCGGCCCATGATGGTCGGCACGATGTCGATCTGGGTGCCCACGGTGTGGTCACGCTGACCGAACTTCTCCTGGATGCCCGGCGCGATCATCAACATCGGCACGTTGAAGCGGCCCAGGTCCATTTCAGTGATCTGCTGTTCGTTGCCGAAACCGTGGTCACCGACGATGACAAACAGGGTTTCCTTGAAGTACGGCTCCTTGCGGGCCTTTTCAAAGAATTGGCCCAGTGCCCAGTCCGCGTAACGCATGGCGGTCAAGTGCTCGTTCAGGCTGCCACGATTGGTCACGGGCTCGACCGGCAATGGCGTCGGCAAGGCGTATGGCGTGTGGTTGGACAGGGTTTGCAGCAAGGCATAGAACGGTTTGCCGTTTTCCCGCGCCTTGAGCTCTTGCAGGCTGCGATCGAACATATCCTGGTCGGACACGCCCCATGTCGGGTCGGAGAACACCGGATTAACAAAATCGTTGCGGCCGATGAAGTTGGTCATGCCCTGGTTGCTGAAGAAGCCCGACTGGTTGTCCCAGGCGAAATCACCGTTGTAGACATACACGTCGTCATAGTGACGGGCACTGAGCAACTGCGGCAGGCCAGACAGCTTGTGGCTGCCTTCCGGGGTCTGCATCAGGTATTCGAAACCCGGCAGGTTCGGGAAACAGCCCATGGTGGCGAACATGCCCTGGTGGGTATGGGTACCGTTGGAGAAGAAGCGGTCGAACAGCAGGCCTTCCTTCGACAGCTTGTCGAGGTACGGCGTGATGTTGCCCGGCCCGCCCAAAGCACCCACCGAGTGACCGGCCATGCTTTCCATCAGGATCACGACGACGTTCTTGATCGGCAGGGTCTTGTCGGCCGGCGGCGTGTAGTCACGACGTACGGCGGCCATGTCGGCTTCGACCAGTTTCTCGTCGGGCAACACCAGCATGTCACGCACGATTTGCTGGGCTTGCTCTTGAGGCAGGGTGGCCTTCCAGATGTTGTCGCGTTCTTCGGACATCCGGCTCTTCGCTGCGGCAACCAATTGCAGGGTGCCGTTGAGACCCAATTGGTTGGCGAAGTTCGAGTTGGTGGTATAGACGTCACCCCAACGTAGTGGCGGGCCTTGGCGCAGTGTGCCGCGCGCGGCGACCACACAAACCAGCAGGCACACCACGAATACCGCGATGCGCGCATACCACGGGGCAACCTGGCGCGTGCCGATGCTGCCACCACTGAATGGGCCACGGGGACGGGTTGCACGGTCGGCGCCCTTGAATGCCAGGCTCAGGATCCAGGTGCCCACGGCCCATGCCAGCAGGTAACGAACCACCGGGAAACCGTACCAGAGCATGCTCATCACGGTTTTCGGATCTTCCTTGACGTACTGGAAGACCAGGCCGTTGAGGCGCTGGTGGAACTCACGGTAGAAGTCCATCTCCATCAGGCCCAGGAACAGCGCAATGCTGGAGACGATCGTCAACCAGAGACGGAACAGCCCGCGTGCGGCCATGGCCCGGGCGCTGAACAGTGCCAGCAGCAAGGGAACGCTGAGATAGACCACCAGACGCAGGTCGAAACGCAGACCGTTGGCGAATGCCTCGAGAAAGGTCGAGGCCGGTGTGTCGAGGATCATCGAGCGGTTGTAAACCAGCAGCGCGACGCGCAGCAGGCTGAACATGACCATCATGACCAGGGCACACAACAGCGTGTAGGCCAGATGCGATTTGACGGTCGGTTGCAGCAGGCGACTACTAGAGGCTCGCTGCTGATTCAGGGCGTCCGGGATTGCCATGTCGTTTTAGGACCCATTGGAAGTTAAAGTTTCAAAAATACAGCTGCGCCTTGCCCTCTTTTTGGCCCGTACAAGGCCTGGGGGTTTGCGCGGTGCGCAAATGTTGCACGATCAACGGCTGCATTGCCATTGATTACTACCCTCATCCCGACTGTTTCATCCTGCATTCAGCAGTACGCAGCGCGTTACGGGAGAGCCGGCGAATTGTCTTGGAGAGTGGGTGAAAATTTCGTGCAACGCATATCCGGAAACAATTTAAAGCCTGCGCACCGGTCAAAAACGCAAACGCCCCGATCGAGTCGGGGCGTTACGAAGTCACCTTAAAAGAGCGATAAAGTTACTTCTCGGCGCGTTCCTTGAGGGCTTTCAAGGTATTGAACGGGGCATCCACCACAAACTTGTTGGCCACCATCGACGGCACGCTGCCGCCCGGCTCGGTGTGCAC
>NZ_JBFUIC010000109.1:0-16019 GCF_056402075.1 Pseudomonas sp. P4_C3 | reverse complement strand
ACCCGCTGGCGTTCGCCGGCAGCGGGGTGACTGCGGACCAGGCGGCAGGGGCGATCGTTCGCGGTGTGACCCGCCAGGTCGGCAACGAGATCGATGAGTTCGTCACCGAAGCGTTGCGCAACAACCTGCTCGGTCTGCCGCTCGATTTGCCGGCCCTGAACCTGGCGCGTGGTCGCGACACTGGCATCCCCACCTTGAATGAGGCGCGGCGTGAGTTCTATGCATCAACCGGTGACAGCCAACTCAAGCCATACATCAGTTGGGCTGACCTGGCGGACAGCCTCAAACACCCCGAGTCGCTGGTCAACTTCATCGCGGCCTTTGGTACGCATTCCTCGATCACGGCGGCGACCACGCTGGCAGACAAACGCGCTGCAGCCCTGGCGCTGGTACTCGGTGGTGCAGGTTCGCCGGCTGACCGCCTGGACTTCCTCAACAGCACCGGTGCCTATGCCAACGTAACGACGGCCGGTAAAGATGGGGTACCGGGTACTGCAGATGACCTGACGGGTGTGACGATCACGGGCGTCGACGACATCGACTTCTGGGTCGGTGGCCTCGCCGAACAGAAGATGCCGTTCGGCGGCATGCTCGGCTCGACGTTCAACTTCGTGTTTGAAACCCAGATGGAGGCGTTGCAGAACGGCGACCGCTTCTACTACCTGTCGCGTACCGCGGGCCTGAACTTCGGCACTGAACTGGAGAACAACTCCTTTGCCAAGCTGATCATGCTCAACACCGATGTCACCCACCTGGCGAACACTGTGTTCCTGACGCCGACGTTCACCCTCGAAGTGAATCAGGCCGCCCAGTTCACCGGCCTGGGCGTGGACAGCCGTGCCGATCCGACGGGCGGCATCATGATCAACGGCGTGGAAGTCGTGCCGCTGGTGATTCGCGACAACCCCGACACGGTGGGGCCGGACACCAATTATCTGCATTACACCGGTGAAGACCATATCGTCATGGGCGGCACCGCCGGCAATGACATCATCATTTCCGGTGACGGCGATGACACCATCTACGGCGACGCCGGCAACGACCGCCTCGAAGGCGGTGCCGGGAACGATGCGGTACTGGGCGGCGCGGGCGATGACATCATCAGCGACTCGTTCGGCGACAACCGTCTGGAAGGCAATGCCGGTAACGATGTGATCGTGGTTGGCAGCATGCTTGCCGCAGGCAACCTGATCCTGGGTGGCGATGGTCAGGACTTCATCATCACCACCGAAGACATCAGCACCACCTTCGGCGGTCAGGGTGATGACTTCATCCTCGGCGCCAAGACCAACCTGCCACCGACCGGCAACGAAGGTGATGACTGGATCGAGAAGGGCACCCAGGACGGTGCGCCTGGCGATAACTTCTCGCCGTTGCTCAATGACGATGTGATCGGTAACGACATCTTTGTCGGTGGTGGCGGTTTCGACGAAATGATCGGCGAGGGTGGCGACGACATCTTCGTCGGCAGCGATGCCCAGGACAAGATGGACGGCATGTCCGGCTTCGACTGGGTCACCTACAAGAATGACAAGGTTGGCGTGACCGTTGACCTGAGCCTGGCCGCGTTGGCGCAGCCACACGGCAATGCACCCAACCAGAATGCCGGCGTGTTCAATCCGGTCGGCGCCTCGCCTGCCTCGATTCTTGACCGTTTTGCCGAGGTCGAAGGCTTGTCCGGTTCGAGTTTCGGCGATGTGCTCAAAGGCGATGATGTCGATGCAGTCACTATCGTCAACCACGGCGGTACCACGGGCAGTGCGCTGACCAATGTCGCGCTGATCCGCGGCCTGGACCAGTTCCTGGCCGATGCCGGATTGCCGGTCACTGGCTTTGCCACTGGCAACATCATCCTCGGCGGCAATGGCAGCGACCTGATCGAAGGCCGCGGTGGCGATGATCTGATCGATGGCGACAAATGGATCAACGTCAGAATTGCCGTTTATGCCGCCGGCGACGTCAACCATACCGGCCCTGAGATCGCTACCTTCGACAGCATGGTCGATATGATCCCGCTCATGCTGGACGGCACCTTTAACCCTGGCCAGCTCAAGGCCGTGCGGGAAATCATGCCCGGTACCTCAACGGGTGGGGCGGCCTTCGACACCGCCATCTTCTCCGGGCTTCAGGCCGAGTATACGGTTACCGTTGACGACCGCGGCACGGCCACTTTGGCGGACGATGTCTATACGGTGACAGATAGCGTAGCGGGTCGCGACGGCACCGATACCCTGCTGCATATCGAACGCCTGCAATTCGCCGATGACCAGCTAGTGCTGGTGCCGGGGCAGAATGCCCAACCGGTTGGCAGTCCTACCGTCACGGATGGCAACGGCGGGGCGATAACGGTGGGCGACACGCTGACGGTCAGCGTCGCAGGGGTGCGCGATGGCAACAACATCGCGGCGGGTAATCCGCTGGGTACTCTCAACAACTCCTCGGTGTCCTACATCTGGCAGTTCGAGGCCAATCCAGGCACCGGCGTATTCGAGGACATCATCCTGTTGCCGGCTGGCGACCTGGCGTTCCAAAGCGCCGATGGCACCGCGTTCAAGGTCTCTCCCGACCTCGCCGGGTTGTCGTTGCGGGTCAAGGCGATCTATCAGGACGGTCATGGCACCACGGAGATCCTGTTCTCCACGCCGACGGCTACCATAGTCGCCGGTGCACCGGTCACGCCAACGGCGGCGGTACCTGTAGTCGATGCCACCGCGGGTGGCGCGGGCCTTCACATGGTCCGTTCCGACCTCAACTTCATCCTCGACCAGATCAAGATTGCCGAGGCGGAAGCGTCCGGTCAGGACATCCTCTCGCTGATCCCGAACATCCGTGCGCCGTTGGGCCTGCGTGCAGTCGACGGGTCGAACAACAACCTGATGAACCTCAACGGCAACAATCACACCGAGTTTGGTGCCGCCGATAACGTCTTCCCGCGCTTGACCGATCCGGTCTTCAATCCGGCGGAAGCGGGAACGTCGTATGCGCAGAACAGCGGCCTTGTGATTGACTCGCAGCCGCGCACCATCAGTAACCTGATCGTCGATCAGACGGCGAACAACCCGGCGGCCTATGCCACGGCTTTCGACCCGGGCCTGGACGGTGTGCTCAACTTCGGCGCGGTGGGTAACGACGACGTGCTCAAGGATGGCGTACAGATAGTCGCCAGCCCCGGGATGGATGGACAGTTTGGTACCGCCGACGACCACAATGTGTACTTTTTCGAGAACACCGCGGCGGATGCGGGATTGTCTGCGCCGTTCAACGCCTGGATGACCTTCTTCGGGCAGTTCTTCGATCATGGTCTGGACCTGGTGACCAAAGGCGGTTCGGGCACCGTGTTCATCCCGCTGCAACCGGATGATCCGCTGTTTGTGCCAGGCGGCAACACCAACTTCATGGTGCTGACCCGCGCGACCAACCTGCCAGGGGCGGATGGCATTCTCGGCACGGCCGACGACATCCATGAGCAAACCAACACCACCACGCCGTTCGTGGACCAGAACCAGACCTACAGCTCGCACCCGTCGCATCAGGTGTTCCTGCGCGCTTATCAAATGACTGACAACGGCCCCGTAGCGACCGGCAGGCTGATCACCAACCGTGATCTGGGTGTGGATGGCTCGTTTGGTACCGCGGACGACGTCGAAATCGGTGGCATGGCGACCTGGAAGGTCGTCAAGGCACAGGCCCGCGACATCCTGGGTATCAACCTTACCGATGCCGATGTCGATAATGCCCCGCTATTGGCGACTGACGCCTATGGCAATTTCATCAAGGGGCCGAACGGCTTCCCGATGGTGGTGATGAAGGGTGTTGACGGTCTTGGCGGCACCGCGGATGACGTCCTTGTCGAAGGCAATCCGCTTGCTCCCCTTAACCTGACCAATGCTGTGCGCACCGGTCACCAGTTCCTCGTCGACATTAACAACAATGCCGCGCCGGTAATCGTCGGTGGGGTTCTGCTGGCGGATGCCGACACCATTGTCGGCAATGCGCAGCCCGCTGGCCCGGGCGGCAACAACCTGACCTATGACAACGAACTGCTCGACGCTCACTACATCGCCGGCGACGGCCGGGTCAACGAGAACATCGGCCTGACCGCGGTGCATGCGATCTTCCACTCCGAGCACAACCGCCTGGTCCAGCAGACCAAGGACACCGTGCTCGATTCGGGTGACGTAGCCTTCCTCAATGAGTGGCTGCTCACTCCGGTGAGCGCGTTGCCAGCCACCCAGGCTGAGTTCGATGCGCTGCTGTGGAATGGCGAGCGCTTGTTCCAGGCTGCCAAGTTCGGCACCGAGATGCAGTATCAACACCTGGTGTTCGAGGAGTTTGCGCGGACCATCCAGCCCAACGTTGACCTGTTCTTTGCACCGACCCAGGTCTACGACGTCGACCTCGATGCCTCGATCGTCGCCGAGTTCGCCCACACCGTGTATCGGTTTGGCCACTCGATGCTGACCGAGACCGTCGATCGCTACGACATCGATTTCAACGTGGTGGGCGATCCGGCCAGCGCTAATCCCGATCAGCAAATGGGCTTGATCGCGGCGTTCCTCAACCCGTTGGCGTACGCCGCCAGTGGCGTATCGCCAGAGGACGCGACCAGTGCGATCGTGCGCGGGTTGACGCGGCAAACCGGTAACGAAATCGACGAGTTCGTCACCGAGGCACTGCGCAATAACCTGCTCGGCCTGCCGCTCGACCTGCCGGCGCTCAACATCGCCCGTGGCCGCGACGTGGGGATTCCCTCACTCAATGCGATCCGCCGCGACATCTACAGCCAAACCGGTGATACCCAACTCAAGCCGTACACCAGCTGGGTCGATCTGGTGCAGCACCTCAAGCATCCGGAGTCGTTGATCAACTTCATCGCGGCCTATGGCACGCATGACACGATCACGGCGGCGACCACGCTGGAAGGCAAACGCGCTGCAGCCCTGGCACTGGTCTTCGGTGGTGTGGGTGCGCCGGCTGACCGCCTGGACTTCCTCAACAGCACCGGTGCCTTTGCCAACGTAACGCTGCCCGGCACGGATGGCGTGGTGGGCACTGCCGACGACCTGAAGGGTGTGACTATCACGGGTGTCGATGCCATCGACCTGTGGATCGGCGGCCTGGCCGAAGAGAAAACCCCGTTCGGCGGCATGCTCGGCACGACATTCAACTTCGTGTTCGAGAACCAGCTGGAAAAACTGCAGGACGGCGACCGCTTCTACTATCTGGAGCGTACGTCTGGCCTGTCGATGAATGCGGAACTTGAAAGCAACTCGTTCGCCAAGCTGATCATGGCCAACACTTCGGCCACGCACTTGCCGGGCCTGGTGTTCTCGGATCCGGGGTTCTATCTGGAAGTGGACCAGGGCAGGCAGTTCAACGAAGGCCTGGTCACCGTCGACCCGCTCGGCCCGAACGGCGAGCAGGTGGTGTTCCGCGACAACCCGCTGACAGTGGGGGCGGACACCAACTACATCCGCTACAACGGTGCCGAGCACATCGTGCTGGGTGGCACAGACAACGCAGACATACTCATCTCCAGTGAAGGCGATGACACAGTCTGGGGGGATGGTGGCAACGATCGCATCGACGGCGGTGACGGCAACGACCAACTGCGCGGTGGTGCCGGTGACGACATCATCACCGACACCGGTGGCGACGATAACATCCAGGGTGGCGACGGCAACGACGTGCTRCACGGAGGCAACGGCATCAACCTGATCATTGGCGGGTTCGGCAACGACTTCATCGTGACCGGTGAGGACGCCTCCGAGGCCATTGGTGGCCAGGGTAACGACTTCATCCTGGGCAGCAAAGCCAACGAACAGGACATGGGTAACGAAGGCGACGACTGGATCGAGAAGGGTACCTCGGACGGTGCGCCTGGCGACAACTTCGATCCGCTCGGCAACGATCCGGTAATCGGCAACGATGTATTCGTCGGCGGCAACGAGAACGACAAGTTCAACGCCGAAGGCGGCGACGACATCATGGTCGGCAGTCTCGGCATGGGTGACCGCTATATCGGCGGCTCCGGCTATGACTGGGCAACCTTCAAGGATCTCGCCCAGGGCGTGACCATCGATTACAGCGACCGCTTCTTCGATGTGCCACCGATGCCGGGTTCGGGAGCCTCGGCGCTGGTTCGTTTCGACATCATGGAAGGCCTGTCGGGTTCGTCCCACGGTGACTTCCTGCGCGGTGATAACGAAGATGCGACATCGCTACCCACCGCGGGTGCAACCGGCAGTGTGCTGACCAACATCAGCCTGATCAACGGTCTGGCGGGTCTGCTGCCAGTCGGAGCGACGTTCTTCGACGGCGGCAACATCATCCTCGGTGGTAGCGGCAGCGACCTTATCGAAGGCCGCGGTGGTGACGACATCMTCGATGGTGACAAGTGGCTGAACGTACGCATCAGCGTACGGGCAAACGCTGATGGCACTGGCGCGGAAATCGCCACGTTCGACAGCATGGCGCCGATGGTTCAGGCAATGCTGAACGGTACTTACAATCCGGGCCAGCTGGTCATCGTGCGGGAGATTCTGACCGGCACTGACAGCTTCGACACCGCGGTGTTCTCCGGTAATGCGTCGGAGTACAGCGTCGCTGTCGATGGCAACGCCGTCATCGTGACCGACCTGGTGGCCGGGCGTGATGGCGTCGATCGCCTGACGGGCATCGAGCGTCTGCAGTTCGCAGACCAGGCGCAGGCGTCCGGCGTCGGCACCGCATTGAACAGCGGTCCTGTGGGGCGTCTGGCGATCCTCGATGCCACCACCGGTGCGCGTACCGATGCGCCTGTCGCCGGCCAACTGTTGCGCGTCAGCGATCAGTCGATACGCGATGCTGACAGCGTGAGTGCGGCCAATCCGACCGGCGCGGTTACCGGTCCGGTGGCTTACTACTGGCAGGTCGAAAACGTTGCGGGCTCGGGTGTCTTTGAAGACATCACCTTTTTCGCCGCTGGCGAGGTATCGCGGGCAACCGGCGCCACCTATCTGGTGGCGGACGATGTCGCCGGTCTGAACCTCCGCGTTCGGGCGGTGTATCAGGATGCCCAGGGTACGCTGGAGATCGTCGATTCTGCGGGGAACAGCGTAGCGACCGCAGGGCCGACCATCCTCGGGCTTGCGTTTCTGAACGAGGTGTTGACCGCCGACCCGTCGAGCATCATCGACGTCGATGGCCTCAGCAATCCGCAGTTCACCTTCCAGTGGCAGGAGACCAATGGGGTCACCTTCGTCGACATCGCCGGAGCCACCGCTAGCACGTTCACGCTTGGCCAGACTCAGGTCGGCGATCAGGTGCGCGTGGTGGTCAGTTACGTGGATGACTTCGGTACGGCCGAAAGCATTGCGTCCGACGCTACGGCCCCGGTGGCCGCCGGTACTCTGTTTGTCGGTACCGCCGGTGTCGACATATGGACCGGCACGGCATTCGACGACATTGCCAGCGGAGGTGCTGGCAACGACATCCTGAACGGCTTGGGCGGCAACGACATCCTCAATGGTGAYGCSGGCAATGACATTCTCATCGGGGGTACGGGTGCCGAYACSATGGYCGGCGGTGTTGGCGACGATGTCTACGAAGTCACCGACCTYGGGGACGTGGTGACCGAGCTCGCCGGTGCCGGYAACGACACGGTCTGGACCTCGCTCTCGGGCTACACGCTGAGTGCCAACGTCGAAAATCTGTTTTTCGGCGGCAGCGGCGACTTTGCGGGCACCGGCAACGCGCTCGACAACACGCTCGTGGGCGGTGCGGGTAACGACGTCCTGATCGGTGGCGCAGGTRCCGACACGATGGTCGGYGGYGKCGRCAACGATGTCTACSAAGTCACCGAGCTTGGGGACGTGGTGAGCGAGCTCGCCGGTGGCGGCAGCGACACGGTCTGGACCTCGCTCGGGAGCTACGTCCTGGGYGCCAACGTCGAAAACCTGTTTTTCGGCGGCAGCGGCAACTTCGCGGGCACCGGTAACGTGCTCGGCAATACGATCGCGGGCGGTGCGGGTAACGACATCATCATCGGTGCCGGAGGTGCCGACACGATGGCCGGCGGTGCTGGCAACGATATCTATGAAGTCACCGACCTTGGGGACGTGGTGATCGAGCTCGCCGGTGCCGGCAGCGACACGGTCTGGACCTCGCTCGCGAACTACAGCCTGGGTGCCAACGTCGAAAATCTGTTTTTCGGCGGCAGCGGCAACTTTGCGGGCTCCGGCAACGTGCTCGACAACACACTCGTGGGCGGTGCTGGTAACGACGTCCTCATCGGTGGCGCAGGTGCCGACACGATGGCCGGTGGTGCTGGCAACGATATCTACGAAGTCACCGACCTTGGGGACGTGGTAGGCGAGAACGCCGGTGGCGGCAACGACACGGTCTGGACCTCGCTCGCGAGCTACACCCTGGGTGCCAACGTCGAAAATCTGTTTTTCGGCGGCAGCGGCAACTTCGCGGGCACCGGCAACGTGCTCGGCAATAATATCGTGGGTGGTGCGGGTAACGACGTTCTCACCGGCGGTGGCGGTAACGACGTGATGAGTGGCGGCGTCGCCGGCAACGATACGTTCGTGTTTGCTGCCGCGGGTTTCGGCAACGATACGATCCTGAACTTCGGAGCCAATCCGGCCGGGCAGGACTTGCTCAATATCACGGCGCTGGGGATCAACAGCGCGACGTTCGCTGCCAACGTGACCATAACGGCTAACGGGGCGGACACGGTGGTAGGGATCGGGGCGGACACCATTCACCTTGTTGGTGTCAACAGCGCGGCCGTCGATCAGACGGACTTCATTCTGGCCACTTGAGGTCCTGGTCAGTACTGTCGCAAGGAGCGTGGACAGCGGAGGGGAGGGTAATGGATGCCCTCCCTTTCTCCTTCCATTCAATTGTCCACTGGCTATCGGGATGCCAGCAGCGTACTGGAACTCATCAAGGCAAGTTGGAACCGAACTGCGAAATCAAAGAAACAATGGAAAAAGGAAACCCGGCCTTGAACATTTCAGCCATCTGCCTCTTGAGCAGCCTATTGGTTGCGGTCGCGGCTTCTGCTACCGGGATCACTTCGGTCTTCGACCTGGGCTTCACCAGGTCAGCCACAGAAACGCTGAAAAAACTGGACATCAACGACGCTTTTATTATCGCCGTCTCAAGTCCTGCAGCGTTTACCTTCTGCCGCAAAGGTTCGTCAACGCTCTGGAAGTATCAGGTGTTGGATCTAGAGCAACAGGCGGCGATCCAGATTGGCCAAAAGCGGTCTTCGACGGACTATCAACTAATTACCGTTGCGCATGTCAATAGCATTGCCTGCGAACAGGATCACCTTGCACCATTGGTTAAACCGCCTGTCAGGCGTGGACTTGTCCTCGGCCTGATCACCCTGTTTCTGTTGGTCGGCCTCCGATATACCTACCGGGCAATCATGGATTGCCGTTATGACCAAACCGGGTTTTCCAAGCCCGGCTTACAGCGCTTGAGCGAATCCCGGTTACCGCACAATTCGACAGTCATGGCGTTGGCCGCATGGGGTATAGCGGCAGCCACGGCATTTGTTTACTTCGGGTTTTGAGCATGAGCGCAGAGACTTGATTTACACCCTTATTGTTTAAGTTAATCCTGCGTTGCCATCTGCCTGAAAGGGTGGCCGAATCAGCGTGGAATTCGCAATCGGAGTTTGCTCTGGATGAGAGTCGCTCGCTATTGCGCGTGTTGTCGGATGTATAACAACTAGCGGATCCAATATGCAGTTGTAAAACTGCATGTAATCAAGCAGGCCAGTTGTGGTGGGGCATAGCGCGAAAGTTGGCTCATTACTGTCGCTTCAGGCGCACTTGCGCTACGCACCGCTTGTCGGTGGTTTGTTCGAAAAGTGAACATTGGAGCGTCTGTGGCCTCTGATTCTCAAGCACGTCAGCCATGACCTGCCCCCGCAATCGCAAAAAAAGAAGTGGAAGTTGGATCTCAAATGCAGTGAGTGCAAATTGGGGTTTTTTATCTGAAGTTCAGGGAGGTGATAAACAAGCCGTTCATTGATTTGCCGAGCGAATCAATGAGGTTAACAGTGCCGGGTTCATGACTTGGCTTATCTTTTAGAAGTAAGGTCGCACAGGATATTTGAATAAGTAAAAAATCCTGTCAAGTAGTCGATCTGTACTGTCGAATAAGGTGGAGAAAATACCGTGGCGATAAATACCATTATGAGTCTGCTGGAAAATAAGGAATTCATGGAGTTTTTGCGTCTGGGCGTTATTTACGTTCATTTGGTGGCGTGTTGTGTGGCCATCGGTTTGGTGCTGACCAGTGATGTTGCGATGGTTAGAGATCTTTTAAAACGGAAAGTATTGACTGAGCATGATAATGCTCACATGGAAAGTCTTCAGAAGTCTGTCATCGTTGCACTAATAGCTCTGTGGGTAACGGGTGTCRCTGTCGTCGGTATTGATTACCTGGGTAAAGGTGTCGAATACTTCATGAATCCAAAGCTTCAAGCCAAAGTCATTATTGTCGCGTTGCTCAGTTACAACGGCGTCTTGTTGCATCGCCTGGTACTGCCGGCACTGCAAAAGGCAGGCTCCCTGCTCAATCTCGGATTCAGTGCACGGATGCTGGCGTTGGCCTGCGGGTCGTTGTCGGCAGTGTCCTGGATGTATGCCGCCATGCTGGGTGTCGGACGTCCTTTGGCCTGGAAGTATTCTCTTTCCGAACTGTTGATGGCTTATCCGGTACTGATTGCGCTGGGGTTCCTGACGATGCTGGTGTTGACCCAGCGAGCGAAACAACAGGACGACTACGTTGCGCCTGCGCGGACGGTAGCAAGCGCATGCTAAGCCGGTTCCGCGCGTAAATCTTGCGGGCTTGTCCAGAGCCCGAAAGGTAGCGACCTTCCTGGTGCAGGTTTCAATCCGAACCTGCACCGGAAGGTCGTTTTGGTTTTGAGTTGTAGCTGCTCACTTCGATCATTAAGTTGTCAGTTACGGTCATTGAGCGACAGCGTCGCGACTCTTAGTCTGTCGAACATGACTGATGGGGGCCGTAGAGCTTCCGCACTTTCCGTGATCGCTCGATGTGGAGTTACCGATGACCGCCGCTCAATACCCGCACCTGTTGGCTCCGCTGGACCTGGGTTTCACCACGCTGCGCAACCGCACCCTGATGGGGTCGATGCACACTGGCCTTGAAGAGAAACCGGGTGGCTTCGAGCGCATGGCGGCGTACTTTGCCGAGCGTGCCCGTGGTGGTGTCGGCCTGATGGTCACCGGCGGTATCGGCCCGAACGACGAGGGTGGCGTGTATTCCGGTGCGGCCAAGCTGACGACCGAAGAAGAGGCGCTCAAGCACCGTATCGTCACCCGTGCCGTGCATGATGCGGGCGGCAAGATCTGCATGCAGATCCTCCATGCCGGTCGTTATGCCTACAGCCCGAAACAGGTTGCACCTAGTGCGATCCAGGCGCCGATCAACCCGTTCAAGCCCAAGGAGCTGGACGAGGAAGGCATCGAGAAGCAGATCAGCGATTTCGTCACCTGCTCGGTACTGGCGCAAACCGCCGAGTACGACGGTGTGGAAATCATGGGCTCGGAGGGTTATTTCATTAACCAGTTCCTCGCCGCCCACACCAACCACCGCACCGACCGCTGGGGCGGCAGCTACGAAAATCGTATGCGCCTGCCGGTGGAAATCGTGCGTCGCGTGCGCGAAGCGGTAGGCCCGAACTTCATCATCATTTTCCGCCTGTCGATGCTCGACCTGGTCGAAGGCGGCAGCACCTGGGAAGAAATCGTGCAGTTGGCCAAGGCCATCGAGCAGGCCGGCGCGACCATCATCAACACCGGTATCGGCTGGCACGAAGCGCGGATTCCGACCATCGCAACCAAAGTGCCACGCGCGGCCTTCAGCAAGGTCACGGCCAAGCTGCGTGGTTCGGTCACTATTCCGCTGATCACCACCAACCGTATCAACACCCCGGAAGTGGCCGAGCAGATCCTGGCCGAAGGCGATGCCGACATGGTGTCCATGGCGCGGCCGTTCCTCGCCGACCCGGATTTCGTCAACAAGGCCGCTGAAGGTCGCGCCGATGAGATCAACACTTGCATCGGTTGCAACCAGGCCTGCCTCGATCACACCTTCGGCGGCAAGCTGACCAGCTGCCTGGTCAACCCGCGTGCCTGTCACGAAACCGAACTCAATTACCTGCCCGTGCAGCAACTGAAGAAAATCGCTGTGGTCGGTGCCGGCCCGGCTGGTTTGTCTGCCGCGACCGTGGCCGCCGAGCGTGGCCATCAGGTGACGCTGTTCGATTCGGCCAGCGAAATCGGCGGTCAGTTCAACATCGCTAAGCGCGTKCCGGGCAAGGAAGAGTTCTTTGAGACCATTCGCTACTTCAACCGCAAGTTGCAGACCACCAACGTCGAGGTGTGCCTGAACACCCGCGTCGACGTGGCCGGGCTGGTCGAGGGCGGCTATGACGAGATCATTCTGGCCACCGGCATTGCGCCGCGCCTGCCGGCCATTGCGGGGGTGGAAAACGCCAAGGTGCTGAGCTACCTGGACGTGATCCTGGAGCGCAAACCGGTCGGCAAGCGCGTCGCGGTGATTGGTGCCGGTGGTATCGGTTTCGACGTCTCCGAGTTCCTTGTGCATGAAGGCGTCGCCACCAGTCAGGATCGCTCCGCGTTCTGGAAGGAGTGGGGCATCGATACGCACCTTGAAGCGCGCGGCGGTGTCGCTGGTATAAAGGCCGCGCCCCATGCCCCGGCCCGCGAGGTGTTCCTGCTGCAACGCAAGAAATCCAAGGTCGGCGACGGCTTGGGCAAGACCACCGGCTGGATTCATCGCACCGGCCTGAAGAACAAACAGGTGCAGATGCTCAACAGCGTCGAATACCTGAAGATCGACGACGAAGGCCTGCACATCCGCATCGGCGAAACCGGCGAGCCGCAGGTGCTGCCAGTGGACAACATCGTGATCTGCGCCGGGCAGGATCCACTACGTGAGTTGCATGACGGTCTGGTGGCGGCGGGGCAGAGCGTGCACCTGATCGGTGGCGCGGATGTTGCGGCAGAGCTGGATGCCAAGCGGGCGATCAATCAGGGTTCGCGGTTGGCGGCGCAGTTGTAATCCACGTCCGACAAGCTCACTCGCCACAAAGGTGCTGCTAAGATGCCGGATCACTCCAATGATCCGGCATCATGCTTTCTCCTCCTGACAACTGGCTTCCTCAAGTCCCCCTCGACCCCCTTCACCTCGACTGGCTCACTCACGCCGGCATCGAAGTGGCGATCCTGCGCCTGGACCAGATCGACCCGCTGATCAGCGGCAACAAATGGTTCAAGCTCATCGAGCACCTGAAGACCGCCGAGCGCCTCGGTGCCGAAGGCATCATCAGTCTCGGTGGCGCGCACTCCAATCACCTCCACGCGTTAGCGGCGGCAGGCAAGCGTTTCGGCTTTTCCACCGTCGGCCTGCTGCGCGGGCATCCTCAGGAAACCCCGACGGTCAAAGACTTGCAGGCGTTCGGCATGCAGTTGCACTGGCTGGGTTACGCAGGCTATCGGGCGAGGCATGAGGCAGGTTTCTGGCAACCCTGGCACACCCGCTACCCGACGCTGCATCCGGTGCCTGAGGGGGGAGGTGGTTTGCCAGGCGCCCTGGGTTGCATGCCATTGCGAGCCGCCGTTTGCGCGCAATTGGAGGGCTGGGGCTGGAGCAACTACGACGCCTGGTGGCTGGCCTGCGGGACCGGCACGACCCTGGCGGGCCTGGTGCTGGCCGAGGCGGGGGATCACCCGGTTTACGGTGCGCTGGCGGTGCCAGGCGATCATGGGGTGGCGCAGCAGGTTGAGCGGATCGTGCAGGAAGCGGGTCTGATCGATGCGGTGTATGAACTGATCGATGYCAGCCGCGGCGGCTTTGCCAAGGTCGATCCGCTGCTGATCGAGTTCATCGAAAAGACCGAACAGGCCAGCGGCATTCCCCTTGAGCCGCTTTACACCGGCAAAGCGCTGCTGGCCCTCAAGCAGCAAGTCGAGGCGGGAAAGTTTGCCCGTGGCACGCGGTTGATCTTTGTCCACACCGGCGGCTTGCAGGGGCGACGGGGGATTGATTCACAAGCCTGAAACGCACCGCAAATCAATGGGGGTTGCCGTCAAGTTCAGGTATCGCGGTTCACGCCCTTGGGCATCATCCGCAGCAAGGTGTTATCGCCCACAACGTAATGGTGATACAGCGCGGCCACGGCATGCAGGCCGATCAGCCAATAGCCGATCGTGCCGCCGAGCTCGTGCCAGCCCTGGAATTGTTTGGCCAGGTCCTTGTTTTCCGCTACCAGCATCGGCAGGTCGACACCGTAGAACATCACCTGATTGCCTTTGGCACTGGTGACCAGCCACCCGAGAATCGGCGTGACGATCATGAAAATGTACAGGGCCCAGTGCATCAGCCTGGCCAGCGTCGTTTGCCAGTGTGGCGAGGCCGGGAAGATCTGCGGCGCCGGGCCGAGACTGCGCGCGAACAATCGCACCCAGACCAGAACGAATACGGTCAGGCCGAGCAGGAAGTGTGATTCGACGATCAGCGTGCGCCCGCCACTGCCCTTGGGAAAGATCCCGCGAAACTCGATACAGGCGTAAACCAGCACCAACAGGACCAGCATCAACCAATGCAGCGCGATCGATACGGTGCTGTAGCGCGATTCGGAGTTTTTCCACGGCATACGGTGTTCCTCAGCGGTCCGGTTTAAAGCCACCGTTCTTGTTTGACGGTGTGCTTTAACTGTAATCCTGTTTCACCGGTTTTGTCTGTGGCGATCGGTCGCGGGATGCTCTGGCTCGGGTAACAGGCAGAAAAACACATTCCCCTGTAGGAGCGAGCTTGCTCGCGAAGGTCGCCAACGATGACGCACACCCACTGGGTAACCGCGGCATGCTTGAGACCATCGCGAGCAAGCTCGCTCCTACAGGGGGAGTTGCGATTTCTTAGCTCGATTGCGGCATTTCGCCGTTGGCCAGACGCTTGTTGATGTCGGCGATCACTTCCGGCAGATCAGTGATGGTGTCGATCATGTAGTGCGGGCGCGAACCTTCGAACATGGCGTGGATGCGCTTGCGCTCGCTGTCCAGTTGGTCGCTGCCCAGCGCGCGATAACCTTCGTAGTCCAGGCCCAGGGCATTGCCCGAGCAGATCAGCGCCACGGTCCACATGCCGGCGCGGCGACCTTCGAGAATGCCCGGCACCGTGTCATCGATCTTCACGCACGCGGCGACATCGTCAATGCCCAGGGCGATGACGTTGGCCAGTGCCTGGGCGGGCCATGGGCGACCATTCGGGACTTCGTCGGTGGCGACCACGTGGTCGGCGACGTAGCCGTTGGTGGCAGCCAGTTCGACCACTTTGTCCATGACCTGTTTCGGGTAACCGGAGCAGGAGCCGATCCTGATTCCTTGCTGGCGCAGGTTGGCGATGGTCTCCAGTGCCCCGGGAATCAGCGCCGAGTGTTCGGCGATTTTTTCGATCTGCAACGGCATGAAACGTTGGTAAATCGCAGTGACGTCATCGTCGGTCGGCGTGCGGCCGAACACTTTGCGATAACGCTCGGCGACTTCCGGCAGATCGCACAGGGTGCGGATGTGATCCCACTTGCCCATGCCCATCGGGCCACGGGCCTCTTCGATGGACACCTGGACGTCGAACTCGGCGAAGGCCTCGACGAAAATCTGCGTCGGGGCGAAGGAGCCGAAGTCGACCACGGTGCCGGCCCAGTCGAGGATGGCGGCTTGCAGTTTGGTTGGGTTGGAGTAGTTCATGGCAATTAAATTCCTGTAGAAACTGACTATTGGAGAGCAGCTTTTACTGTGGGAGCGAGCTTGCTCGCGATGGCGGTTTCTCATTCAACCTATGTGCTGACTGAACGGGCCTCATCGCGAGCAAGCTCGCTCCCACAGTAAAAGCTGCTCTCCAATAGTCAGTTTCTACAGGAATTTAATTGCCATGAACTACTCCAACCCAACCAAACTGCAAGC
>NZ_JBFUIC010000108.1:0-16151 GCF_056402075.1 Pseudomonas sp. P4_C3 | reverse complement strand
GATGCAGCACCGCCAGCGCTTCTTCGGCCTGGCTCATGATGAAGTTTTCGGTGATTTCCAGTTGCAGGAAACCGGGGTTGAGGCCGTTGTCCTTGAGCAACTGTTCGATACGGCCCAGCAGATTGGGTTGACGTAATTGGGCGCCGGCAAGGTTGACCGACAGCGGGCCGGGACTGTCGTACAGCCGGTGCCATTCGGCCATCTGCCGGCAGGCGGTTTCCAGGACCCAGTCGCCGATTTGCAGGATCATGCCGTTTTCTTCCGCCAACGGGATGAAGTGTTCCCGCGGCACGTCGCCAAAGGTCGGATGGCGCCAACGGATCAGGGCTTCGGCGCCGACCAGGCTGTAGTCCGCGAGGCTGATTTTCGGTTGGTAGCACAGGTGCAACTCGTTGCGTTCGATGGCGCGGCGCAGTTCGTGTTCCAGCGCCACGCGTTCGCTGGCCTGGGCGGTGAGGTCGCGGGTGTAGCTTTCGACGCGGTTGCGGCCCTTGGCCTTGGAGCGGTACATCGCGGCGTCGGCGTTCTTGATCAGTGTGGCAACGTCGCAGCCATCCTTCGGATAGAGGCTGGTGCCGATACTGGCGCTGATGAAAAACTCGTGTTCGCCGGCCTGGAACGGCGCGGCGAAACAATTGAGCAATTTGGTGGCGATGTGGTCGGCATCGCTGGATTGTTGCAGGCCCGGCAATAGAATGATGAATTCGTCACCACCCAGGCGCGCCACGGTGTCGATGTCACGCAACTGCTCCTTGAGACGTACGGCAATACCCTTGAGCAGCAGGTCGCCGACCGGGTGGCCGAGGCTGTCGTTGATGTGCTTGAAGCGGTCAAGGTCGAGGAACAGCACGGCGCCCTGGCCGCCGTTTTCCTGTTGGTTGTTGAGCGCCGTCAGCAGGCGGCTTTCGAACAGCGTGCGGTTCGGCAGGCCGGTCAGTGGGTCGTGGTGCGCCTGGTAGTCGAGTTTGGCCTGGGCATGTTTGAGACTGGAAATGTCGGCGAACACCGCGACAAAGTGGGTGATGAACTTGTCGCGGTTGCGCACGGCGCTGATAGTCAGCCAGCTCGGGTACAGCTCGCCATTCTTGCGCCGATTGGAAATCTCGCCCTGCCAATGACCTTCGGCGGTCAATTGATGCCACATGGCCGCGTAGAACGCGCTGTCATGCAGGCCTGAGGCGAGCAGGCGTGGCGTGTGGCCCAGGGCTTCGTTTTCGCTGTAACCGGTGATTTCGGTGAACGCACGGTTGACCGCGCTGATGTGCTGTTGGGTATCGGTGATCAACACGCCTTCGGCAGTGCTTTCGAACACAGTGGCGGCCTGTTGCAGTTTTTCCTGCATCAGGTGCCGCTCGGTGATGTCCCGGGCGATGGTCAGCATGCAGTCTTCATCGCCAATCGGCAGCGGACGGCTGGACACTTCACAGAGGCGGATCTGCCCGTCGCTGCGGCGGATATGGCAGCTGAAGTCGCGGACAAAGCCGTCGCGGTGCAGCAGGTCGAGCATTTGCTTGCGTTCATTGAGGTTGACCCAGATTCCCAGGTCCAGCGCCGAACGATCCACCGACATGGCACTGTTGAACCCGGTGATGCGGCTAAAACCATCGTTGACCTCCAGCAGCAAGCCATCACTTTGCCGAGACAGCAGCAAACCGTCGGGAGAGGCGTGGAAGGCCTTGGCGAATTTTTCTTCGGAAGTTTGCAGCTGTTGCTGGGTTTCCTTGAGCTGGGTGATGTCCCGCACTACGACCACCAGCGCCGGTGTCATGTCGAGGTTGAACGGTTCGGCAGAGATCAGGCCGGTAAACACCTGGCCGTTGCTGCGACGAAAGGGCATCTCCAGGTTGCGGATGCTGCCGGCCTGCAAGCGTTGCAACAGGCCTGGCCCAACACCGGGAATCCCCCAGATGTTCAGGTTGGTGGCGGTCTGGCCAATGACGTCCTCGGCCTTGAGGCCGATCTGTTCTTCGAACGCTTCGTTGACTTCCAGCAGGCAGCCGTCGCTCAGGCGCGCGATCACCAGCATGTCCGGGCATTGCTGGAACACGGAAGCGAATTTCTGCTCCGACAGGCGTAGCGCTTCCTCGGTGCGCTTGGCGTCGGTGATATCGATCATCAACCCGCGCAGCACCGGCTCATGCCCGTGTTCGATCAGGCTGACGATATCGCGCACCCACAGGCAGCGGCCATCGGCGGTGATCACCCGGTAATCGAGGCGGTGATCGCGCCCGGCCAGCACTTCGTGATCGCAGAAGGTCTGGGCGCGGGTCAGGTCGGCGGGGTGAATGATGTTGCGCCAGAAACCCGGAATCAGCCAATGGGACAGGGGATAACCGAGAAGGTCTTCGGCGTGGGGCGATACATAGCTGTAGGTGAAGTCGGTGACTTTTGCTTCCCAGGCGATGGCCGACAGGCTCTCCACCAGGCCGCGGTAGTGGTATTCGCTGCTGCGCAGTTCCTGTTCAAGGTTGACCCGGCGGGCGATTTCCGAGCTCAGGCGGCGGTTGATGCGGATAACCACCGCCAGCACGGTAGTCAGCAGCAGCAATCCGGGCAGGCCATACACCAGCAGGTCATTCCAGAACGTTCGATGATCGAGGACGTTGCCGACCCAATGCTCCTGAATGGCGCTGATTTCAGCGGGGCTCATGTCTGCCAGGACTTTGTCGAGAATGCCGACCAGCATCTTGTTGTCGCGGGGTACAGCCATGGCCAGTTGATAGCGATAGGGGGTTTCACCGCTGACATACAACCCATCGAGCTTGAGTTGGCGCAGTCCCCAGACGCTGGAAGCCAGATCGCCCACCACGGCGTCCACTTCGTCGGTGGCCAGCGCCTGTAGCGCCGAGCTGACGTTGGGCACCGCCACCAGGTTCAAGTCGGGATGGTGGCTGCGCAGCAGCTCGTGGGGGGCGTAGTTTTCCACCACGGCGATTTTCAGGCCGTACAAGTCTTGCAGGTTATGTGGCTGGGGGCCGCCGACATGGGCCAGGATGACAATCGGAAAATCCAGATAGGGGCGAGTGAACGACAGGTATTTCTGGCGTTCCGGGGTCGACATGATGCCCGGCAGCAGGTCCAGTTTGCCCTTTTTGGCTTGTTCCAGGACGGCGGTCCAGCTCACCGGCTCGATGGGCGTGAGCCGGGTTGCCAGCCTTTTGCGGATGACCTCGATGTAATCCGCGGCAAGGCCCTGGTAGCGGCCCCCATCGTCACGAAACTCGAAGGGCGGCCACGACGCATCGACACCCAGGCGCAATTCCGGGTGAGCCGCCAGCCAGCTACGTTCATCGTCAGTGAGAGTCAGCGCGCCAGCCGTTGCGGTCCAGGTCATCAGCGACAGCAAAAAAAACACGGTCGGCAGTCTGGGCATAACGGTCTCGTTATGGCTCGGGGGAATGTTTCGAGTGTAGACGGCTACAGGGAGGAGGGGGGAAGCAGGGAGATTTAATCTGTACAAAGCAAAACCCCCGGCCTGGGCCGGGGGTTCTGTGATCACTCGTCGAGGAAGGAGCGCAGATGCTCGCTTCTCGTCGGGTGGCGCAGCTTGCGCAGCGCCTTGGCTTCGATCTGACGAATCCGTTCACGGGTCACGTCGAACTGCTTACCAACCTCCTCGAGGGTGTGGTCGGTATTCATGTCGATACCGAAGCGCATGCGCAGAACCTTGGCTTCACGGGCAGTGAGGCCGGACAGGACTTCGCGAGTCGCTTCTTTAAGGCTCTCAACAGTGGCGACATCGATTGGCGACTGCATGGTCGAGTCTTCGATGAAGTCACCCAGATGAGAATCTTCGTCATCACCGATCGGGGTTTCCATGGAGATCGGCTCTTTAGCGATCTTCAATACCTTGCGGATCTTGTCCTCAGGCATTTCCATGCGTTCGCCCAGCTCTTCCGGGGTCGGTTCGCGACCCATTTCCTGCAGCATCTGCCGGGAAATACGGTTGAGCTTGTTGATCGTCTCGATCATGTGCACCGGAATACGGATGGTGCGGGCCTGGTCGGCGATCGAGCGAGTGATCGCCTGACGGATCCACCAGGTGGCATAAGTCGAGAACTTGTAGCCGCGACGGTATTCGAACTTGTCTACTGCTTTCATCAAGCCGATGTTGCCTTCCTGGATCAGATCGAGGAATTGCAGGCCGCGGTTGGTGTACTTCTTGGCGATGGAGATCACCAGACGCAAGTTGGCTTCAACCATCTCTTTCTTCGCGCGGCGGGCCTTGGCCTCACCGATCGACATGCGACGGTTGATGTCCTTGATCTCGGCGATGGTCAAACCGGTTTCGGTTTCCAGCGCGGTCAGCTTCTGCTGGCAACGGATGATATCCGGCTGCAGACGACCAATGGCTTCAGCGTATTTGCCTTTGCCTTTGGCCAGGGCGTCACTCCAGCTTTCGTCGACTTCGTTGCCCGGGAACTGGCGCAGGAAGTCGGCACGCGGCATGCGTGCATCACGAACGCAGAGCTGCATGATTGCGCGCTCTTGCTGACGCAGGCGATCCAGGGCACTGCGAACACGCTCGACCAGGCCTTCGAATTGCTTCGGCACCAATTTGATCGGCATGAACAGCTCGGCCAGGGCCAACAGCTCGGCAATTGCTGCCTTGTTGTTGCGACCGTGCTTTTTCAGCGCCTTGCGGGTGATTTCCATCTGATCGGCAACAGCGCCAAAGCGCTGTGCAGCGATGACCGGATCCGGACCGCTTTCGGCTTCTTCCTCGTCATCCGAGGCTTCACCGTCTTCGTCGTCGGAATCGTCATCCGCCTTGACAGCTTTCGCGTCAATTGGCGGCGGCACTTCTGCTGCAGGCGGCGCGATGCCGTCGTCCGGGTCGATATAACCGCTCAGGACGTCGGACAGGCGGCCACCTTCGGTGGTGACGCGGGTGTACTCGGAGAGAATATGATCAACCGTGCCAGGGAAGTGCGCGATTGCGCTCATCACCTCACGGATGCCCTCTTCAATACGCTTGGCGATTTCGATTTCGCCTTCACGTGTGAGGAGCTCCACCGTACCCATTTCGCGCATGTACATGCGCACCGGGTCGGTAGTGCGACCAATGTCGGTCTCGACCGCAGCCAACGCTGCAGCGGCCTCTTCGGCTGCGGCTTCGTCGGTATCGGCGTCGGCCAGCATAAGGGAATCCTTATCTGGCGCAACCTCGAACACGTTGATCCCCATGTCGTTGATCATGCGGATGATGTCTTCCACCTGTTCCGGATCTGAAATATCCTCCGGCAGGTGGTCGTTGACCTCCGCGTAAGTCAGGTAGCCCTGCTCACGACCAAGTGTGATCAACTCTTTGATACGAGACTGCTGTTGCGCTTTTCCGGACATAACACCCTATCCACTGAAGGTCTTGGCGGGCAAAAAACAAGCCGAGGATTATACCTGAGCTATGACCTCACGCGCCAGTTGAGGTCGGGTTTGTTGCGGAAACATTGCGACTCAAGAGATCGCGCAGTTGATTTTTCTCTTCGCTGGTCAATTCGCTTTGACGCGCTTTTCGCAGAAGTTGTTCCAGGTTTCGCTCGCGTTGGCGGGCTGACAAGCTAGTAATGGTGTCGAAAAACTGTTGTTCAAGGTTATCTCCGTCAATCAGCCATTCCTTTTCGGCCAGCGCCCTGAGCAAACGGCCTTGTTCTGTGCCGTGCCAACGCGCAATCAGTTGAATTGAGTTTAGCTTGGGATTCTTCTGCACGGCTTCGAGCAGCGCCACCAGCAATTGTGTGTTGGTGTGATCTTCGGCGGCGAAGTGCCCGGCATCCTCGACTTTTTCCGCCAGTTGCGGGTGATGCAGCAACGTGCGCAAGGCGGCGAGGGTTGGCGGTTCTACGGCGGCGGGCACCCGTGGCGCGCGGGGTTGATCGCGATCACCGCCTCGCTTGCCATTCTTGTCCCATGGTTTCTTGTCCCATTTCTTGCCTCCTGCACCGGGCTTCTTCGGCGTCCATTCTTGCTGCGGCACATACATTTCCTGTGCCTGCGGCTGATGATAGTCGCTGTAATCGGGCATTGCGTCGTAATCGATGCCCGGGTCGTAGGCCGGCGGTGCTTCTTGCGGGGCGCTTTGTGCCAGCTGGCTCACCGCTTCGCCGCTAAGGCCGGTGATTTCGCTCAGGCGCTGACGCATCAAGGTGCGCAGGTTGGCACCGGGGACTTTGTCGATCAGTGGCGCGGCGAGGGTGGCCATGTGGGCCTTGCCCTCGAGCGAGCGCGGGTCGGCTTCTTCCGTCAGCTGCTGGAAGAAATAATCGGCCAGAGGCTGCGCGTGCTGGTTGATCCGTGCGCGGAAGGCATCGGTGCCTTCGGAGCGGACCAGGGTGTCCGGGTCTTCGCCTTCGGGCAGGAACAGAAAGCGTGCGCGACGACCGTCCTGCAGGCTCGAAAGTGTCGCCTCCAGCGCCCGCCATGCCGCATTGCGGCCGGCCTGATCGCCGTCGAAGCAGAACAGCACGCTGGGCACGACGCGAAACAGCCGCTTGAGGTGTTCCTCGCTAGTAGCGGTGCCCAGGGTCGCAACGGCATTGCGCAGGCCTTGCTGGGCCAGGGCTATGACGTCCATGTAGCCCTCGACGACGATGATCTCGTCGAGGTTGCGGTTGGTCTTGCGCGCTTCGTACAGGCCGTAGAGTTCCTGGCCTTTATGGAAAACAGGGGTTTCCGGGGAGTTCAGGTACTTCGGCTTGTCGTCGCCCAATACCCGGCCGCCGAAGGCGATGACGCGCCCGCGACTGTCGCGGATCGGAAACATCACGCGGTCGCGGAAGCGGTCGTAACGTTTACCGCTTTCGGCGTTTTCGATCAGCAGGCCGGCATCGATCATGGCTTTTTGTTGCAGGGTATCGCTGCTCAAGTGCTTGAACAGGTTGTCCCAGCCGGGTGGAGCAAAGCCGAGGCCGAAGTCCCGGGCGATTTCGCCGGTCAGCCCGCGACCTTTCAGGTAATCCACGGCGGCCTTGCGCGATGGATGACTTTTCAGGGCCTGGCGATAAAAGTCGGCAGCGGCGCTGAGTAGTGGATACAGCGGCGAATCGGTCGGCTGTCGCGGTTTGTGCGGGCGGCCGCTTTCTTCGCGGGGGATTTCCATGCCGGCGGCTTTGGCCAGCTCTTCGACGGCCTGGACGAAATCCAGGTTGTCGTGGTCCATGATGAAGCCGAGGGCGTTGCCGCCAGCGCCGCAACCGAAGCAGTAATAGAACTGCTTGTCGGGGCTGACGCTGAACGATGGAGTCTTTTCCTTGTGGAACGGGCAGCAGGCGGTGTGGTTCTTGCCGGCCTTTTTCAATTGCAGGCGCGAGCTGACCACATCGACGATGTCGGTGCGGTTCAGAAGGTCGTCAATGAAGCTCTGGGGAATTAACCCGGCCATGGCGTTCTCGTCATCTGCGCTGAAAGGAACCCGAAACGTGCGGCGATCGAACGCGGTCATTGTTTGAGGCGCGCAAAGTGTGCGGCTCGACCAGTGTCGTCTGCGTAATCGCTGTCGGGAAGTGTATCTGCCGAAAATCCACTGACGTTAATGCTAATCAGTATTCGACTGTTTGAATGTGTTGCGCTGAATCCGCTGTGGCCAATCATAGGCCCCGGATAGCTCATCATCTGGCACGCAAGCAGGTGCCTTGGGCTGATCGTCGTGAGAGGAATCAGTGGGTGTGCTCGTCAGTAGCCTTGAAAGGCTCGTCAGAAAAGACGTGCACCGCTGGCAAAAGAGCCAGGTCTGACGCGGTGAAGCAGATTTGTCTCGGTCGCGTCTGCGGCTTTGACAGTGAAGCATCAAGCGTTTTACGCAAATGCCATAAGCCCGGCTGAGGGCCGGGCTTGGCAGAAGCTTGCTACGATCGTCTGTGTATTAGTACAGACGAACGGCGCGGCGCTGTTCGCGCTGAACTTTCTTGGCGTGACGCTTAACAGCGGCTGCTGCTTTGCGCTTACGCTCAGAAGTTGGCTTCTCGTAAAATTCGCGGCTACGAACTTCAGCCAGTACACCGGCTTTTTCGCAGGAGCGCTTGAAACGACGCAGAGCTACGTCGAAGGGTTCGTTCTCTTTTACTTTGACGGCTGGCATCCAGAGCTACCTTCATTCATTACCGGGGTCAACATCCTCGCGGCAAAAGAGCACTTGAAGACGTCGGTTTTTAAGGGTTGCGGATGTTAACCCCTCAACGCTCGGAATGCAAAGCCTCTGATCGAAAACCGCTGGTCGGGGCATCACGCGACGACTATTATGCGCGCCTTCGAATTCAGCCTAAACAAGGCGCAAACCCATGCTAGTACTGGGATTAGAAACCTCCTGCGACGAAACCGGTGTCGCATTATATGACAGTGAGCGCGGCCTGCTGGCCGACGCATTGTTCAGTCAGATCGACCTGCACCGCGCCTATGGTGGCGTGGTGCCGGAGCTGGCTTCGCGCGATCACGTCAAACGCATGCTGCCCTTGATTCGTCAGGTGCTGGCTGAGGCCGACTGCGTGCCGACCGAGATCGATGCGATCGCCTACACCGCGGGTCCTGGCCTGGTCGGTGCCTTGTTGGTAGGGGCTTCTTGCGCTCAGGCGCTGGCCTTTGCCTGGGGCATTCCGGCTCTTGGCGTGCATCACATGGAAGGCCATTTGCTGGCGCCGATGCTGGAGCCGCAACCTCCGGAGTTTCCGTTCGTCGCTTTGTTGGTGTCGGGTGGTCATACGCAACTGGTTCAGGTCGACGGAATTGGTCAGTACACGCTCTTGGGCGAGACCCTGGATGACGCCGCTGGCGAGGCCTTCGACAAGACGGCCAAGATGATGGGCCTCAATTATCCCGGCGGACCGGAGATCGCTCGCCTTGCAGAACTGGGTGTTGCAGGACGTTTCGTCTTCCCGCGTCCAATGTGCGACCGCCCGGGCCTGGATTTCAGCTTCAGTGGCTTGAAAACCTTCGCACTGAATACCTGGCAACAGTGCGTCAGCGCCGGGGACGACAGCGAACAAACCCGTTGCGACATCGCGCTGGCATTCCAGCAGGCCGTGGTGGAGACTTTGACCATCAAGTGCAAGCGTGCCCTGAAGGCCGCCGGCATGAAGCGCCTGGTGATTGCAGGGGGCGTCAGTGCCAACAAGGCGTTGCGCACTTCCCTGGAGAAAATGCTCGGCGACATGAAGGGTGATGTGTTTTATGCCCGTCCGCAGTTTTGCACCGATAACGGCGCGATGATCGCCTTTGCTGGCTGCCAGCGCTTGCAGGCCGGTCAGCAGGAAAGCCTGGCGATCAGCGTGCAGGCACGCTGGCCGATGGAGCAGTTGTCCGCATTGTGATGAGCGGCGCTCATGTCCGGCTGCTAGAAATGCCGTTCGCGCCCGGCAAACAGGTCGCGTAGATTGCCGCGATGACGCCAGACGATCAGCCCGGTGAGCGCGCTCATGGGCAGCAGGGCGGCCGGTTCTTGCCAGGCCAGCAACGGCAGGCTCAGCGGTGTGGCGATGAGGGCGGCCAGGGAGCTGGTGCGGGTCAGGTAGAACGTCAAGAGCCAGGCGCAGACCGCCAGAAGGGCAGCGGGCGGGTACAATCCCAGCAACATGCCCGCAGCGGTGGCGACACCCTTGCCGCCGCGAAAGCGGAAGTACAACGGAAACAGATGGCCGATGACGGCATAGACGCCGATCCAGGCTTGTTCCTGCTGCGAAAGGCCCGCAAGGCGCGCAATCAGTACCGGCAGCAGGCCTTTGCAAAGGTCGCCGAGCAGGGTCAGGATGGCGAGTTTCTTGCCGGCCAGGCGCAACATGTTGGTGGCACCGGCATTGCCCGAGCCACTCATTCGCGGATCGGGGTTGCCGGTCAGGCGGCTGAGCAAAATGGCAAAGGACAGAGAGCCGAGCAGGTAGGCGAGGATCGCCAATAACCAAAACATGCTAACTATTCCGGGCGAGGAAGCCCTGATTCTAACGGCGCATTGCGCCCTTGTCGTGTAGCGGAGAGAAGTGCTTGGACAGAGTGTTTATCGAGGGCCTGGAAGTCGACACGGTGATTGGTGCCTACGATTGGGAACGAGGCATCCGACAGTGCTTGCGTCTTGACCTGAGCTTCGCCTGGGATAATCGCCCGGCCGCAGCCGGTGATGACCTGACCCTGGCGCTCGACTACGCCAGTGTTTCTTCGCGCATCCAGGCGTTTGCCGAGCAGGCGCAATTCCAGCTGGTGGAAACCTTTGCCGAGCGCCTGGTTGAAGTGCTGATGAGCGAATTCAAGATCACCTGGATGCGCATCAAGCTGACCAAGCCAGGTGCGATTCCTGCCGCCACCGGCGGCGTGGGCGTGGAGATCGAGCGCGGATGTCGCTGACTCAGGTGTACCTCGGGCTCGGTAGCAATATCGAGCGTGAAGCCCATTTGCGGGCGGGGCTCGATGCATTGGCGACATTCCTTGTCGATATCCGCTGTTCGGCGGTGTTCGAAAGCCAGCCGGTGGGCATCAAGAGCGGGCCGTTCTTCAATTTCGTGGTGTCGGCGTATACCGATCTGCCGCTGATGGAGCTTGATCGTCGACTGAAGTTCATCGAGGCGGATAACGGTCGTTACGCACCGGATCGCCGAGGTTTGCCGCTGGATATCGACGTGTTGTTGTTCGGTGATCTGGTGGGCAACTTCGATGGACTGATCTTGCCGCGGGCAGAAATTCTGAAAAATGCGTTCGTTCTGTGGCCGTTGTCGTTGATAGCGCCGGATCGCGTGCACCCGGGCGCAGGCAAGAGCTTTGCGACCTTGTGGGCTGAAGCGCAGATTGATCAGGTGTTGGCGCCAGTGGCTTTCGAATGGCGTGGTGAGCAGCTGACACCCTCTGATTTACTGTAAAGCAAAAAGATCGCAGCCTTCGGCAGCTCCTACAAAGCAAAAAGATCGCAGCCTTCGGCAGCTCCTACATGGATTGATGCGTCCTGTAGGAGCTGCCGAAGGCTGCGATCTTTTATCCTGGTCAGGTTTTTTCTTTGTAAGCCTTCAGTGCCTTTAGCCGCTCGCGCTTGATCGCCTCCCCCAGCTCTGGTCCCTTGAAGCCTTGCTCCAGCAATGGCTGAACCGCCACGCTGCGAGCAGCGGTTGCCGCGCCGCGCAAATAATCCGCCTGTGGATAACTTCTTTCTTCCAGCCCTTTGCGCCCCCGCGCATCCATCTCGCATGCCGCGATGAACTCCTCGAACCGCTGTGGCCGACGGTAAATGTCGAAGCTTTGCAGCAATTCCAGCAATGTCGATGGCTTCAGCTCAAGGGCGCGATGCCCGTGGGTGTGATACTCGCCCACCAGCAGCGCCAGTTCCTGGCAGTCTCTCGGCACCTTGAAGCGTTCGTTGATCGCTTTGATCAGCTTCAGGCCTTTGCACTCGTGGGCAATGTGTCGCGGCCATTCTTTCTCTGGCGTCAGGCCTTTGCCCAGGTCATGCAGCAGGGAGGCCCAGCGCACGGTCAGCGGCTGTTTGTACAACGCCGCTTGCTGCAACACGCTCAGGGTATGCGCGCCTGTATCGATTTCCGGGTGATGGGCCGGGGGTTGTGGTACGCCGAACAGCGCGTCGACCTCGGGCATCAGTACCTTGAGTGCGCCGCATGCGCGCAAAACCTCAACAAACACTTGTGGCTGATCTTCCATCAGGGCGCGGGAAATTTCCTTCCAGCTGCGCTCCGGGGTCAGCGCCTCAAGCTCGCCTGATTCGCTGAGTTGGCGCATCAGCGCCAGGGTTTCCGGGGCGACGGTAAAACCCAGCGTCGCGTAGCGCGCCGCGAAGCGGGCAACACGCAGGACCCGGAGCGGATCTTCGGCAAATGCCGGGGAAACGTGGCGAAGCAGGCGTGCTTCGAGATCGCGCTGGCCGTGGTACGGGTCGGTCAGGTTCTGCTGATCGTCTTCAGCCATGGCATTGATGGTCAGGTCGCG
The DNA here is from genome assembly GCF_056402075.1 of Pseudomonas sp. P4_C3. Lineage (NCBI taxonomy): Bacteria > Pseudomonadati > Pseudomonadota > Gammaproteobacteria > Pseudomonadales > Pseudomonadaceae > Pseudomonas > Pseudomonas sp. P4_C3. The sequence goes on along the minus strand of NZ_JBFUIC010000108.1, from coordinate 4,244 downwards.
ACGGATCAGGTCTTCTTCGAGGGTGACTTCAGGGCTGGCGTGAAAAGTGAACCCGCCGTATCCGCGCCCGCTTTTGCGCTCGGTGCGGGCGAGGGCGTATTCCTCACCGCTTTTGGGATGAAGGAACACCGGGAAATCCGCGCCCACCGGGCGAAAGCCCTTGGCGAGCATCTCTTCGGTCGTCGCGCCGACCACGACCCAGTCGATATCGGTAACCGGTTTGCCCAGCAGGCGATCGCGTACCGCACCACCGACTTTATAAATCCGCATAAAAAACCTCCGTTAGCTCGACAGGATAACCGTTGCATCGAGCTTTCGGAGGCACAAACCGGATCAAAGATGGATGACGGCCAGGTCCAGGCGGCCGTAATCGCCTTCGCTGTGCTCGCTTCTGGGCGGCACATGATGGGTTTTCATGACCTGATCGCCCTGCAGGGTTTCCAGGTGAATGTCGAAACCCCAGAGGCGGTGCAAGTGCTTGAGCACTTCCTCGGTGGACTCTCCCAGCGGTTTGCGGTCGTGCTGTTGGTGGCGCAGGGTCAGAGAACGGTCACCACGCCGGTCGATGCTATAGATCTGCACGTTGGGCTCGCGATTGCCCAGGTTGTACTGTGCCGCGAGAGTTTCACGGATGATGCGGTAGCCTCCTTCGTCGTGAATGGCGGGCACCAGCAGGTCGTCCTTCTGGTCGTCATCGAGAATGCTGAACAGCTTCAGGTCGCGGATCACCTTGGGCGACAGGTACTGCAGGATGAAGCTCTCATCCTTGAAGCTGCTCATGGCGAACTTGATGGCTGCCAGCCAATCTGTGCCAGCAATTTCCGGGAACCAGTGGCGATCTTCCTCGGTGGGTTCTTCGCACATGCGCCGGATGTCCCGGTACATGGCAAACCCGAGAGTGTAGGGGTTGATTCCGCTGTAGTAAGGGCTGTCGAAGCCCGGCTGAAAGACCACGCTGGTGTGGGATGTCAGGAACTCCATCATGAAGCCGTCGGTGACCAGGCCCTCGTCGTACAGGTCGTTCATCAGGGTGTAGTGCCAGAACGTGGCCCAACCTTCATTCATCACCTGGGTCTGACGCTGTGGATAAAAATACTGGGCGATCTTGCGCACGATGCGTACGATTTCCCGCTGCCATGGCTCCAGCAGCGGCGCGTGTTTTTCGATGAAGTACAGGATGTTTTCCTGAGGTTCGGCGGGAAAGCGTGCGTTGTCCTTGTCGCTGTACTTGTCCGCGCCCTTGGGAATGGTGCGCCACAGATCGTTGATCTGTTTCTGTAGATGTTCTTCCCGGTCCTTTTGCCGGCGACGTTCTTCTTCCGCGGAGATCGGATAGGGGCGTTTGTAGCGGTCGACACCATAGTTCATCAGTGCATGGCAGGAGTCGAGCAGGTCCTCGACCGCGTCGATACCGTGGCGCTCTTCGCATTGCATGATGTACTGCTTGGCAAACACCAGGTAATCGATGATCGAACTGGCGTCGGTCCAGGTGCGGAACAGGTAATTGCCTTTGAAAAAGCTGTTGTGCCCGTAGCAGGCATGGGCCACCACCAGCGCCTGCATGCAGATGGTGTTTTCTTCCATCAGGTAGGCGATGCACGGGTCGGAGTTGATCACGATCTCGTACGCCAGGCCCATCTGGCCGCGTGTGTAGGACTTTTCGGTGCTGAGGAAGTGCTTGCCGTAGGACCAGTGGTGATAACCCAGCGGCATACCGACCGAGGCGTAGGCGTCCATCATTTGCTCGGCGGTGATCACTTCGATCTGGTTGGGGTACGTATCGAGTGCATAGCCAGCCGCAATACGACTGATTTCGCGGTCGTAGGCCTGGATCAGCTCGAACGTCCATTCGGAGCCGGTGGAAATGGGTTGGCGTTTCTGCTCTTTGGCGGTCATGTCACTAACCTGCGCTGGAAGAGTTCACGGAAGACCGGATAGATATCCCCGGCCGAGACCAGTTGTTGCTGGGCAAAAGTGTCGGAAAAGGCTTCGGCGATGCGCTCGTACTCGAACCACAGGGCCTGGTGTTCGCGCGGGGTGATCTCAACGTAAGTGTAGTACTGCACGAACGGCATGATCTGGTTGATCAGGATGTCGCGGCAGATCGGAGAGTCGTCGTTCCAGTTATCACCGTCGGAAGCCTGGGCGGCGTAGATGTTCCACTCGTTGCTCGGATAACGCTCGGCCATGATCTCCTGCATCAGTTTCAGGGCGCTGGAGACGATGGTGCCGCCGGTTTCCCGGGAGTAGAAAAATTCCTCCTCATCCACTTCGCGGGCGCTGGTGTGATGGCGGATGAACACGACGTCGATCTTTTCGTAGTTCCGCTTGAGAAACAGGTACAGCAGGATAAAGAAGCGCTTGGCGATGTCCTTGGTCGCCTGGGTCATCGAGCCGGACACGTCCATCAGGCAGAACATCACGGCCTTGGAACTGGGGTTGGGTTGCTTGATGAGCAGGTTGTACTTGAGGTCGAATGTGTCGAGAAACGGTATGCGGTGGATGCGCGCGCTGAGTTTTTCGATTTCAGCTTCTATTTCCTGAATATCGCCGAAGTTGTCTGGTTCTTCCTGCTTGAGTCGCAGAAGTTCTTCCTTGGCTTCGCGCAGTTTTGCCCGGCTGCTGCCGGACAGGGCGATTCGCCGGGCGTGGGCTGAACGCAGGGTGCGGATGATGTTGATCCGCGACGGGTTGCCCTCGTTGCTGATCCCGGCCCGCACGGTCTTGAAGGTATCGGTGCCGGTCAGGTTGCGCTTGACCAGGTTGGGCAGTTCGAGATCCTCGAACATGAATTCGAGGAATTCTTCCTGGGTGATCTGGAAGACGAATTCGTCCATCCCTTCGCCGGAATTACCGGCCTTGCCGGGGCCTCTACCGCCACCGCCTCCCGGTGGGCGGGCGATATGTTCGCCGCTGGTGAATTCCTTGTTGCCCGGGTGCACGACCGTTTGCTTGCCGCCGCGACCGTGGTGGAGCACCGGCTCGTCGATGTCGCGGCCGGGAATGCTGATTTGTTCGCCGTGTTCCATATCGGTAATGGAGCGCCGGCTGACCGCCTCTTCGACAGCCTTTTTGATGTGGTCACGGTAACGCCGCAGAAACCGCTGACGGTTCACCGTGCTCTTGTTCTTGCCATTGAGACGTCGGTCGATCACATAGCTCATGACTGCTCCTTAGAAGCTGTCCTGAAAGGGGCGAGCGGTGATACAGCATCGAACCGAGAGCCGAGGGATATTGAACGCTCCCCCAAGCGCTTTGGATGCTGCCTGAACTCGCTACCGACTTTCGAACACCTCCCAGAGGCCTGTGTAACAGAAAAGCCCACACAGGTCTCTGGCTGACGACAACCGGTCTGACCGGCAGCGGGTTATTGTGATTTTCTGACTCGCAGGTACCACTCGGACAGCAGTCGTACCTGTTTGTCGGTGTAACCGCGCTCGACCATCCGTGTGACGAAGTCGTTGTGTTTTTGCTGGTCCTCTTTGCTGGCCTTGGCATTGAAGCTGATGACTGGCAGCAAGTCCTCGGTGTTGGAGAACATTTTCTTCTCGATGACCACCCGCAGTTTTTCGTAGCTGAGCCAGGTCGGGTTCTTGCCGTTGTTGTTGGCCCGGGCACGCAGGACGAAGTTGACGATTTCGTTGCGGAAATCCTTCGGATTGCTGATGCCGGCCGGTTTCTCGATTTTCTCCAGTTCTTCGTTCAACGCTACGCGGTTGAGGATCTCGCCGGTTTCCGGGTCGCGGTATTCCTGGTCCTGGATCCAGAAGTCGGCGTACAGCACATAGCGATCGAAGATGTTCTGGCCGTACTCGCTGTAGGACTCGAGGTAGGCGGTCTGGATCTCCTTGCCGATGAATTCGATATAGCGCGGTGCCAGGTACTCCTTGAGGAAACGCAGATAGCGTTCGCGGGTCTCCGCCTGGAACTGTTCCTGTTCGATCTGTTGTTCCAGCACGTAGAGCAAGTGCACCGGGTTGGCGGCGATTTCGTGCGGATCGAAGTTGAACACCTTCGACAGGATCTTGAACGCGAACCGGGTGGAGAGACCGTTCATGCCTTCGTCGACACCGGCGTTGTCGCGGTATTCCTGGATCGACTTGGCTTTCGGATCGGTGTCCTTGAGGTTCTCGCCGTCGTACACGCGCATCTTCGAGTAGATGTTGGAGTTTTCCGGCTCCTTGAGGCGCGAGAGCACGGTGAACTGGGCCAGCATCTTCAGGGTATCCGGCGCGCAATGAGCC
>NZ_JBFUIC010000107.1:0-16195 GCF_056402075.1 Pseudomonas sp. P4_C3 | reverse complement strand
GGACCTGCCTCCAGCAGCAGCTCGCTCATGCGCGCCACCATATATGGCTGGGAGATAGTCTGGTTATTGCCGATCGGCAGCGCTGTGTCTTCATAAGCACGATGCGCCAGCGCTTCGTCGACGAACAGGTGGCGCGGGGTCCGGCGAATGACCTCCAGCACCCTGGCGTTGGAGATACCTTCTTCGTACAGGCGCTGGATGAGCCGCTCCCGGGTTCGCTGGGAGGTCATGCCGATGCCGCGACGCAGCATATCGTCTTGTTCGCGACCCATCAGCGCAGTCCCTCCAGCCAGCCATCCAGACTTCTGAAGGCATCATTGAACGTGCGATCCAGTTGCAGCGGCGTGATCGAAACATAACCCTGCATCACTGCATGGAAATCGGTACCCGGGCCACCGTCTTCGGCATCCCCGGCCGCCGCGATCCAGTAACCGGACTTGCCCCGCGGATCCACCACTTTCATTGGTGCCGCGGCACGGGCGCGATGGCCCAGGCGGGTCAACTGGATACCGCGGATACGGTCCAGCGGCAAATTGGGAATGTTCACGTTCAGTACCGTACGCGGTGGCAGATCCAGGTCAGCATGGGCTTCGACCAGTTTGCGCGCGAAATGGGCAGCTGTGGGAAGGTTGTCTACCTGGCGTGAGACCAGCGAAAAGGCAAACGAAGGGTGTTTCAGGAAACGCCCCTCAAGGGCCGCCGCCACCGTGCCGGAATACAGGACATCGTCCCCCAGGTTCGCGCCCAGGTTGATCCCGGAAACCACCATGTCCGCTTCGCGCTCCAGCAGGCCGTTGAGGCCCAGGTGCACGCAATCGGTGGGTGTGCCGTTGAGGCTGATAAAGCCGTTGGCCAGGGTTTGCGGGTGCAACGGACGGTCGAGCGTCAGCGAACTGCTGGCGCCGCTTTTGTCCTGGTCCGGGGCGATAACCACGCATTCGGTGTAATCCGCCAGCGCAGCATAAAGCGCGGCGAGACCGGGTGCGGTTACCCCATCGTCGTTAGAAATCAGAATACGCATGGGCTGTCCGTCTGCCCCACCGGCACCAGATCAACAAGCTCACGCACCAATACGGTGGCGAAGCATCCGGCCGGCAGGATGAATTCCAGTTGCAGAATGTCAGGCTCGGGATAATGCCACGTCAGCCCGCCAATGGGCAGCCGCAGGATGCGACGTTCGTGGCTCATACCAGCGTTGATCAACCAGTCACGCAAATCCGCTTCGCGTGCGGCGATGGCCTGCTCCAGTTCATGGACAACGCCCGTGGCCGGCGAGTCACCTTCGCCCCACTGCGGACCGGTCGGGTGCAGATCGAGAATCGCCAGGCGCGGGTCGCTGCACTCGGCTTCGCCTGCCGGGAAAAAGCTGCGACTGTCGGTGAATGCCAGCAGATCGCCCACCAGGGCACGCTGCCAGGTGCCATCGGCAACACGTGCGGCCAGCACTTGATTGAACAGAAAACTGCGCGCAGTGGAAAGCAGACGCGAGCGCACATTGCGCTGCTCCGGCAAGGCCTTGCGCGCGGCCCAGGTGCGTGCGTCGACGACGTTGCCACCGTCATGGCCGAAACGCTGGGCGCCGAAATAATTGGGGATACCTTGTTTGGCAATCAGTTGCAGTCGCTGTTCAAGCGCAGGCTTGTCACCGGCGAATTGAGTCAGGCGCAACGTAAAACCGTTGGCTGAGTGCGCACCGCGTTGCAGTTTGCGCTTGTGGCGGGCGGTCTTGAGGATCTTCAGCGTATCGTTTTGCGCGGCCGACAGATCGGGGTCGGCCTTGCCCGGCAGTTGCACGCTGAACCACTGGCGAGTCAACGCCTGACGATCCTTGAGCCCGGCATAGCTGACTGTGCGCAATGGCACACCTGCTGCCTTGGCAATCCGCCGTGCCGCTTCTTCTGTGTTCAGACCGCGCTTTTCCACCCAGATCCACAAGTGTTCGCCTTCGCCACTCAGGGGGATGTCGAGGACTTCGTCGACCTGGAAATCTTCCGCGATGGCTTTCAGTACCGCGGTGCCGAGGGGCTCACCATAGGCCCGCGGGCCGAGCAGTTGCAGTTCGTTCATGCGCGCAGCAACAAGGCAACGGAGTGCACGGCAATGCCTTCTTCGCGACCGACAAAGCCGAGCTTTTCGGTGGTGGTAGCTTTCACGTTCACTTGATCCAACTCTACTTGAAGATCCGCGGCAATCAGCGCGCGCATCGATTCGATATGCGGGGCCATTTTCGGCGCCTGGGCGACGATGGTGTTATCGACGTTGCCGACTTTCCAGCCTTTGGCATGGACCAGTGCAACGACATGACGCAACAGCGCACGGCTGTCGGCGCCCTTGAATTGCGGGTCGGTATCCGGGAAATGCTTGCCGATGTCGCCCAGCGCCGCGGCGCCGAGCAAGGCATCGCTCAAGGCGTGCAAGAGGACGTCACCGTCAGAGTGAGCGAGCAGCCCGAAGCTGTGTGCAATGCGCACGCCGCCCAGAGTGATGAAATCGCCTTCAGCGAAACGGTGCACATCATAGCCGTGGCCAATACGCATAAAAAAACGCCCCGATTTTTGTCAGGGCGTGATTCTACCTGCATTAGGCACCTAGAGCATGCGCGTGATGCCGCAAGTGATCGTCAATGAAACTGGCGATGAAGAAATAGCTGTGGTCATAGCCGGGTTGCAGACGCAACCTCAACGCATGACCGGCCAGTTTGGCCGCCTGTTGCAAGGCGTCCGGCTTGAGTTGGTTGGCGAGAAAATCGTCGCGATCGCCTTGGTCGACCAGCAGTGGCAGCTTTTCATCAGCCTCGGCAATCAACGCGCAGGCATCCCATTCGCGCCATTTCGAACGGTCCTCTCCCAGATAGCGGGAGAACGCTTTCTGCCCCCACGGACAATCCATCGGATTGTTGATTGGCGAGAACGCCGACACCGACAGATAGCGCCCCGGATTGCGCAATGCGCAGACCAGCGCACCGTGGCCACCCATGGAATGGCCACTGATGCCGCGCTTGTCCGACGCCGGGAAATGGGCTTCGACCAATGTCGGCAATTCCTGCACGACATAGTCATGCATCCGATAGTGGCGCGACCAGGGTTCCTGGGTTGCATTCAGATAAAACCCGGCGCCGAGGCCGAAGTCCCAGGCGCCATCCGGATCGCCCGGCACATCAGGACCGCGAGGGCTGGTGTCCGGTGCGACGATGATCAGCCCCAACTCGGCGGCCATGCGCATGGCGCCGGCCTTTTGCATGAAGTTCTCGTCGGTGCAGGTCAGGCCGGACAACCAGTACAACACCGGCAGCTTGCCGCCCTGCTCCGCCTGTGGCGGCAGGTAGACGGCGAACACCATGTCACAACCGAGCACTTCCGAGCGATGGCGATAGCGTTTGTGCCAGCCGCCGAAGCTTTTCTGGCAGGAGATATTTTCCAGACTCATGACAGACCTCAGAAATGGATGACGGAGCGGATGCTTTTTCCTTCATGCATCAGGTCAAACGCCTTGTTGATATCTTCCAGGCCCATGGTGTGGGTGATGAAGGTATCCAGCGGAATCTCACCGGTCTCGGCCATTTCCACATAGCTCGGCAACTCGGTACGGCCGCGCACGCCGCCGAACGCCGAACCACGCCAGACGCGGCCGGTGACCAGCTGGAACGGACGGGTGGAGATTTCCTGACCGGCACCGGCAACACCGATGATGACCGACTCGCCCCAACCCTTGTGACAGCACTCCAGCGCTGCGCGCATCAGTTGCACATTGCCGATGCACTCGAAGGAAAAATCGACGCCGCCATCGGTCATGTCGACGATGACTTCCTGGATCGGACGATCGAAGTCTTTCGGGTTTACACAATCGGTAGCGCCCAATTGTTTGGCGATCTCGAACTTGGCCGGGTTGATGTCGATGGCGATGATCCGCCCTGCCTTGGCTTTGACCGCGCCAATCACAGCCGACAGACCGATGCCGCCCAGGCCGAAGATGGCGACGGTGTCACCCGGTTTGACCTTGGCGGTATTGATTACCGCGCCGATGCCAGTGGTGACGCCACAACCCAGCAGGCAGACTTTTTCCAGCGGTGCTTCTTTAGGAATTTTGGCGACGGAGATCTCTGGCAGCACGGTGTATTCGGAAAAAGTCGAGGTGCCCATGTAGTGGAAAATCGTTTCGCCTTTGTAGGAAAAGCGCGAAGTGCCATCCGGCATCAAGCCTTTGCCCTGGGTCGCACGAATCGCCTGGCAGAGGTTGGTTTTGCCCGACAGACAGAATTTGCACTGACGGCATTCCGGGGTGTACAGCGGGATCACATGGTCGCCGACCGCAACGGAAGTCACGCCCTCGCCAATCGCTTCCACGATCGCCCCGCCTTCATGGCCGAGGATCGATGGGAAGATGCCTTCCGGGTCGGCACCGGACAAGGTGTAGGCATCGGTATGGCAGACACCGGAGGCCACCACGCGCAGCAAGACTTCGCCGGCCTTGGGCATGGCGACATCGACTTCAACGATCTCGAGGGGCTTCTTGGCCTCGAAGGCAACGGCGGCGCGCGACTTGATCATGGTGACTCTCCAGTGAATAAAAACGAGACAGTGAGTGTAATACACGACTCAACGATGAATAATCGATGTAAATGCAAAATATTATTGCCGTACAGGGATAATCATTGATGTCCGAAAATCGCTGGGAAGGGATCGACGAGTTTGTCGCCGTTGCCGAGTGCAGCCAGTTCACCGCTGCCGCGCAACGCCTGGGGGTTTCTTCCTCCCATATCAGTCGACAAATCGTACGCCTCGAAGAACGTCTGCAAACCCGTCTGCTCTACCGCAGTACTCGCCGGGTCACGCTGACCGAAGCAGGGCAAACCTTCCTGCAACATTGCCAGCGTTTGCAGGACGGCCGCGAAGAGGCCTTGCGCGCGGTCGGTGACTTGACCAGCGAACCCAAGGGCATGCTGCGCATGACCTGCGCCGTGGCTTACGGCGAGCGCTTCATCGTGCCGCTGGTGACCCGCTTCATGGGGCTGTATCCGCAACTGCGCATCGACATCGAACTGACCAATCGTCAGCTTGACCTGGTGCACGAAGGCCTCGACCTGGCGATTCGCCTCGGGCGCTTGCAGGATTCACGACTGGTCGCCACCCGCCTCGCGCCGCGGCGCATGTTTCTCTGCGCGTCACCTTCTTACATTGAGCATTACGGTCGGCCGCACAGCCTGTCGGAACTCAGTCGCCACAACTGCCTCATCGGCAGTTCGGACCTCTGGCAACTGGAGCAGAACGGGCGGGAGTTTTCGCAAAGGGTGCAGGGAAACTGGCGTTGCAACAGTGGGCAGGCGGTACTGGATGCCGCGCTGCAAGGCGTAGGACTGTGTCAGTTGCCGGACTATTACGTGCTGGAGCATTTGAATAGCGGCGCGTTGATTTCGTTGCTGGAAGCRCACCAACCACCGAACACCGCGGTTTGGGCGCTGTATCCACAGCAGCGGCATTTGTCGCCGAAGGTGCGCAAGTTGGTGGATTTTTTGAAGGAGGGATTGGCTGAAAGGCAGGAGTACAGGATTTAAGATCAAAAGATCGCAGCCTGCGGCAGCKCCTACAGGATTTCGGGTGATCCGCAAATGGATGTCGTACCCGATCTCCGTAGGAGCTGCCGCAGGCTGCGATCTTTTAGCGACGATTGGCCCAACGCTGTCTCAACCATTCAAGGTCTTCAGGACGCGTAACCTTGAGGTTATCGGACCGCCCTTCGATCAGGCGCGGTGCCGAACCGGCCCACTCCATCGCCGAAGCTTCGTCAGTGATAACGGCATCGGCCACCAGACTGTCCGCCAAAGCCCGATGCAACGCCCCAAGGCGAAACATCTGCGGCGTGTAGGCCTGCCAGATCACGCTGCGATCCACGGTTTCGACCACACGACCGTGCTTGTCGACTCGCTTGAGCGTATCCCGAGCCGGAACCGCCAGCAGTCCGCCGACAGGATCGTCAGCCAGCTCAACCAGCAGCTTGTCCAGGTCGYCACGACTGAGGTTCGGCCGTGCGGCATCGTGAACCAGTACCCAATCCTCGTCATCAGCGCCCTGCGCATGCAGGTGCAGCAACGCATTGAGCACCGACCCGGAACGCTCGGTGCCACCCTCGACCCGGGCAATACGCGGATCACTGGCGCACGCCAGGTTCGGCCAATAAGGATCGTCAACAGCAAGACTGACCACCAAGCCTTTCAGGCCTGGATGACCAAGGAAACAGCCGAGGCTGTGTTCGAGAATAGTGCGCCCGCCCAGTTGCAAGTATTGCTTGGGACGGTCCGCGGCCATACGGGCTCCGACGCCCGCGGCAGGAATCACGGCCCAGAAGGCCGGTAACGAATTAATCATTGGGCCAACTGGTAAAGGGTTTCACCGTCCTTGACCATGCCCAACTCATGGCGAGCCCGTTCTTCAACGGTCTCCATGCCCTTTTTCAGTTCACTGACTTCGGCGTCCATCACCCGGTTGCGCTCCAGCAATGCCTGGTTCTCAGCCTGCTGATCGGCAATCTGCTGAGTCAACTCGGCCACTTGCGCCAGGCTGCCATTACCCACCCACAGACGGTACTGCAGGCCAGCCAGCAGCAGGAGCAAGACGAGGAACAACCAATTGGGACTGCGCATCGAATATCAGGTATCCAGTGAAAAAAGACAGCCACACCAAAACATGAAGCTACTGATAGCACGAAGCCTGGAAGAACCAGGCTTGTGCTTGTAAGGCATCAGATTAGTGGCAAAAACGTCGCTGTAGCGATTTTTCCGACACAATCCGGTGTCTTTTTACCAGCAATCGATCAACCGCGGAACTCGCTGCGACCGTTGTACTTGGCTTTGCCGTTCAACTGCTCTTCGATACGCAGCAGTTGGTTGTACTTGGAAACGCGATCGGAACGGCACAGGGAGCCGGTCTTGATCTGGCCAGCCGAGGTGCCCACGGCCAGGTCGGCAATGGTCGAATCTTCGGTTTCGCCGGAGCGGTGCGAGATCACGGCAGTGTAGCCAGCAGCCTTGGCCATCTGGATGGCTTCCAGGGTTTCGGTCAGGGTGCCGATCTGGTTGAACTTGATCAGGATCGAGTTGGCGATCTTTTTGTCGATGCCTTCTTTCAGGATCTTGGTGTTGGTGACGAACAGGTCGTCGCCTACCAGTTGGGTCTTCTCGCCGATCTTGTCGGTGAGGATCTTCCAGCCAGCCCAGTCGGACTCGTCCAGGCCATCTTCGATGGAGATGATCGGGTAACGCTCGGTCAGGCCTTTGAGGTAGTCAGCGAAACCTTCAGCGGTGAACACCTGGCCTTCGCCGGACAGGTTGTACTTGCCGTCTTCGTAGAATTCGCTGGCCGCGCAGTCCAGGGCCAGGGTCACGTCGGTGCCCAGCTTGTAACCGGCGTTGGCCACGGCTTCGGAGATCACTTTCAGTGCATCTTCGTTGGAAGCCAGGTTCGGCGCGAAACCACCTTCGTCACCGACGGCAGTGCTCAGGCCACGGGCCTTCAGCACGGCTTTGAGGTGGTGGAAAATCTCGGTGCCCATGCGCAGACCTTCCGAGAAAGACTTGGCGCCAACCGGCTGAACCATGAATTCCTGGATGTCGACGTTGTTATCGGCGTGCTCGCCACCGTTGATGATGTTCATCATCGGAACCGGCATCGAGTAGACACCCGGGGTGCCGTTCAGGTTGGCGATGTGAGCGTACAGCGGCAGGTCCTGGTCCTGTGCTGCTGCCTTGGCCGCAGCCAGGGAAACGGCGAGGATCGCGTTGGCGCCCAGGGAACCTTTGTTTTCAGTACCGTCGAGCTTGATCATTGCCAGATCGAGCGCTTTCTGGTCGCTTGGGTCCATGCCTTTCAACAGGTCGCGGATCGGACCGTTGATGTTGCCTACGGCCTTCAGAACGCCCTTGCCCAGGTAACGGCTCTTGTCGCCATCACGCAGCTCGAGCGCTTCACGCGAGCCAGTGGAAGCACCGGACGGCGCGCAGGCACTGCCGATGATGCCGTTGTCGAGAAGCACGTCCGCTTCCACGGTGGGATTGCCACGGGAGTCGAGAACTTCACGACCTTTGATGTCGACGATTTTAGCCATTGTTGTAAACACTCCAAAGTTGACGAAAACGACGCAGCTGTAGGAAATCTTCAATCGTCGGCAAGTGAGGTGCAGCGGGCTGTCTTGCAGACGACAAGGCTCAGGCCCGAGGGCCTGAGCGTTAAATCGTGCGGTACTTTACCGGAGAAATGAGGATTACGCGGTTTCTACCGTCGGAAAACTCTTCACCAGTTCGTCCAAAGCTTTGAGCTGGGCCAGGAATGGCTCCAGTTTGTCCAGGCGCAAGGCGCAAGGACCGTCGCATTTGGCGTTGTCCGGATCCGGGTGGGCCTCCAGGAACAGGCCGGCCAGGGACTGGCTCATGCCGGCCTTCGCCAGGTCGGTGACCTGGGCGCGACGACCGCCAGCGGAATCGGAGCGACCACCAGGCATTTGCAGCGCGTGGGTCACGTCGAAGAACACCGGGTATTCGAACTGCTTCATGATGCCGAAGCCAAGCATGTCGACGACCAGGTTGTTGTAGCCGAAGCTCGAACCACGCTCGCAGAGGATCAACTGATCGTTACCCGCTTCCACGCATTTGCTCAGGATGTGTTTCATTTCATGAGGTGCGAGGAACTGGGCTTTCTTGATGTTGATCACTGCACCGGTCTTGGCCATCGCGACCACGAGGTCGGTCTGGCGCGACAGGAAGGCYGGCAACTGGATGATGTCGCAGACTTCAGCGACGACCGCGGCCTGATCCGGCTCGTGGACGTCGGTGATGATCGGCACGCCGAAGGCTTGCTTGATGTCCTGGAAGATGCGCATGCCTTCTTCCAGGCCAGGACCACGATAGGAGGTCACAGAAGACCGGTTGGCCTTGTCGAAACTGGCCTTGAACACGTAAGGGATACCGAGCTTTTCGGTGACCTTCACATACTCTTCGCAAACCTGCATTGCCATGTCGCGGCTTTCCAGCACGTTCATGCCGCCGAACAGCACCATGGGCTTGTCGTTGGCAATCTCGATGTCGCCGACGCGGATGATCTTCTGTGCCATCGGGGTTACGCCTTCTTCTGGTGTTGAACCAACGCTGCCTTGACGAAACCGCTGAACAGCGGGTGACCGTCGCGTGGCGTCGAGGTGAACTCTGGGTGGAACTGGCAAGCGACGAACCATGGGTGATCCGGAGCTTCTACCACTTCAACCAGTGCGCCATCACCGGAACGACCGGAGATTTTCAAACCGGCTTCCATGATTTGCGGCAGCAGGTTGTTGTTCACTTCGTAGCGATGACGATGACGCTCGACAATCACGTCCTTGCCGTAGCAACCGTGGACCAGGGAACCCGGCTCCAGCAGGCAATCCTGCGCGCCAAGGCGCATGGTGCCGCCCAGATCGGAGGTTTCGGTACGGGTTTCGACGGCACCGGTGGCATCTTCCCACTCGGTGATCAGGCCCACGACCGGATGACCGCTTGCACGATCGAACTCGGTGGAGTTGGCGTCTTTCCAGCCCATCACGTTACGTGCGAACTCGATAACGGCCACTTGCATGCCCAGGCAGATGCCCAGGTACGGAACCTTGTTTTCGCGAGCGTATTGAACGGCAGTGATCTTGCCTTCAACGCCACGCAGACCGAAGCCGCCAGGTACCAGGATTGCATCGACGCCTTCCAGCAGTGCGGTGCCCTGGTTTTCGATGTCTTCAGAGTCGATGTAGCGCAGGTTGACCTTGGTACGATTGCTGATGCCGGCGTGACTCATCGCTTCGATCAGCGACTTGTAGGCGTCCAGCAGTTCCATGTACTTGCCGACCATGGCGATGGTGACTTCGTGCTCAGGGTTGAGCTTGGCGTCGACCACGGCTTCCCACTCGGACAGATCGGCACCGCCGCATTGCAGGCCGAAACGCTCGACGACGAAATCGTCCAGGCCCTGGGAGTGCAGGATGCCCGGGATCTTGTAGATGGTGTCGGCGTCTTCCAGGCCGATCACCGCACGCTCTTCAACGTTGGTGAACTGCGCGATCTTGCGACGCGAGGAAATATCGATCGGGTGATCGGAGCGGCAGACCAGCACGTCTGGTTGCAGGCCGATGGAACGCAGTTCCTTCACCGAGTGCTGGGTTGGCTTGGTCTTGGTTTCGCCGGCAGTGGCGATGTACGGCACCAGTGTCAGGTGCATCAGCATCGCGCGCTTGGCGCCGACTTCGAAACGCAGTTGGCGGATCGCCTCGAGGAACGGTTGCGACTCGATGTCACCCACGGTGCCGCCGATCTCGACCATTGCCACGTCAGCGTCGCCCGCACCCTTGATGATGCGGCGCTTGATTTCGTCGGTGATGTGCGGGATCACCTGGATGGTTGCACCCAGGTAGTCACCACGGCGCTCTTTGCGCAGGACGTGTTCGTAGACACGGCCGGTGGTGAAGTTGTTGTTCTGGGTCATGGTCGTGCGGATGAACCGCTCGTAGTGGCCCAGGTCCAGGTCGGTCTCGGCGCCGTCGTGAGTGACGAACACTTCACCGTGCTGGAACGGGCTCATGGTGCCCGGGTCGACGTTGATGTACGGGTCCAGCTTCAGCATGGTGACCTTAAGTCCCCGCGCCTCCAGGATGGCCGCCAATGATGCCGATGCAATGCCTTTCCCCAATGAAGAAACAACACCGCCCGTGACGAATATGTAGCGCGTCATGAAAAACCCTAGAAGTCTGCGTTAAAGCGGTCCGAGCCGCCGGGGAAAGCGAAGGAAGGCCGAAGCCCCCGATCACCTGCATTAATCACAGCGCACCTTTCAAAAAAACCGCCGCGTTGGGACAGACCGGAAAATGAAACACCGGTTCGTTGCTCGCTACACATTTTTTGGAATCGCCCAGCAAAGACTGCTTGGTAATCGGCAACTCCTGCAATTCAGGCGAATCCACAGAAGTTGTATCAAGAAGGGAGCGTAGTCTACCGGAAAGCCCCTTTCAGCTCAAACCTTGATCTTCGTTCAGTGGCTGCCAATGCAAATGCCAGTCGCCGAGCGCACCACCATCGAGCCCCTTGAGGTTCGCTACCGCCAGCAGTTTCCCGTCTTTGTAGAGCAGCGGCAATCTGCCGCGTACGAAGGACGGTACACCGCTTTCATTGAGCAAACGTTTCAGGTCCCGATGGCCGCGGCCTGGCAAAACCATGACCTCTCCCCCTTCACGATAGCGGATCTGTAAGGGGCCATCGGGGATTTGGCCGGTGACACTCAGTACACCGTTATCCGGCAATATCAGCGGTGATACCGGACTTTGCCACGCTCCAGCAGAGGGCGCAGTGCGCAACCAGCAACCGGAGAGCCACCAGATGCGCCCGCCCGCCCGATGCAGTTCGCCATCGGCCAGCCGCCACACCGGGCAGGCATCGCCGTTGGCGTCGCGCAAATTCTCCCAACCCGACCAATGGTCAGTATCCGGCAAGCGAGTCAGCGGATCGAGCCAATGACTCAAGGCATTGCGCTGCCGGGCAACAGACAATTGCGCAAGCGGCGCCAGTTCAAGGGATCGCAAGCCCAGCCAGGCAAACTCACTGGCAGAGCTGGCCTCACGCAAATCCATGTCCGCCAGTTCTTCGAGCAACCCCTGCGCTTCAGTCAAATGCGCCGCGCTGCGGGCCATGGTCGCCACCGCTTGCGGCCAGCGCTGGATCAGCACGGGGAAGACTTGATGCCTAAGGTAATTGCGCGAGTACTGCCGATCCTGGTTCGAGGGATCTTCAATCCAGCTCAAGCCATGCGCACTGGCATAAGCCTCCAGTTCAGCCCGCGTGACATCGAGCAATGGCCGCAGCAAATGCCCCTTGCCCAACGGGCGCTGACGCGGCATCCCGGACAATCCGCGCACGCCCGCTCCGCGCAACAGGCGAAACAACAGGGTTTCCGCCTGATCGTCGCGGTGCTGGGCAGTCAGCAGCACTTCACCGGACCGAGTCACTTCGGTGAACGCGTGATAACGCGCGTCCCGGGCCGCACGCTCCAGACTGGCACCGGGCTGCACCTGTACACGAACGATCTGCAACGGGACGCCCAGCGCAGCACACACAGAACGACAATGCTCCGGCCACGCATCGGCCACGRCTTGAAGGCCGTGATGAACGTGGATGGCGCTCAGCGCCGGCAGGGATTCGGTTTTTGCGAGGTGTGCAAGAAGGTGCAGCAGGACKGTGGAGTCCAGGCCGCCAGAGAAGGCGACGCGCCAGGTCGCAGCATTGCGCCACGAGACCAGGTTCTGCAGGAGTCTGGCTGACAGATCAACATTGGACCGACTCATATCCGCCACCTTGCGCAAATCAAATGTGGGAGCGAGCTTGCTCGCGATTGCGATCGAACATTCAACATATCTGTTGGCAGTTACACCGCTATCGCGAGCAAGCTCGCTCCCACAGGGGTATTGCGTGGTCGATTACAGGCCGTAGCTCATCAGACGCTCATAACGACGGGTCAGCAGCGCGTCGTTATCGAACTTCTTCAGCATCGCCAGTTGCGAACTCAACTCGGCGCGGATCGATGCGGCTGCGGCGCCCGGATCGCGGTGCGCGCCGCCCAATGGCTCGCCAATCACCTTGTCCACGATGCCAAGGCCCTTGAGGCGCTCGGCGGTGATGCCCATCGCTTCTGCGGCATCCGGTGCTTTCTCGGCGGTTTTCCACAGAATCGAAGCGCAACCTTCCGGCGAGATCACCGCGTAGGTCGAGTACTGCAACATGTTCAACTGGTCGCAGACACCGATCGCCAGTGCACCACCAGAACCACCTTCACCGATCACGGTGGCGATGATTGGGGTTTTCAGACGAGCCATGACCCGCAGGTTCCAGGCGATCGCTTCGCTCTGGTTACGCTCTTCGGCGTCGATGCCAGGGTAGGYGCCCGGGGTGTCGATGAAGGTCAGGATCGGCATTTTGAAACGCTCGGCCATTTCCATCAGACGGCAAGCCTTACGGTAGCCTTCCGGACGTGGCATGCCGAAGTTGCGGCGAACTTTCTCGCGCACTTCACGGCCCTTCTGGTGACCGATGATCATCACCGGCTGGTCGTCCAGACGGGCAATGCCGCCAACGATGGCAGCGTCGTCGGAGAAGTGACGGTCACCGTGCAACTCGTCGAACTCGGTGAAGATGTGTTCGATGTAGTCCAGGGTATACGGACGTTTCGGGTGACGCGCCAGACGTGCGATCTGCCAGCTGGTCAGCTTGCCGAAAATGTCTTCGGTCAGCGTTTTGCTCTTGTCCTGCAGGCGGGAGATCTCATCGCCGATATTCAGCGAATTGTCATTACCGACCAAGCGCAACTCTTCGATCTTGGCTTGCAGGTCGGCGATCGGCTGTTCGAAATCTAGAAAATTCGGGTTCATAGGCGTCCGTCTTGGGTCGAGTCCCAAGGGATCTTGGGCCGGCCGGTTGTCTATTCGCGCCCTACCTTAAGGGAGAGGCGCGTTGAGGTCGAGATTAAAAATTCAGGTTGCGGGCAGGCGTTCTGATATCACCTGCCGGTCAACGGTATTGGAGGAAGACGTTGTCTCGCCCGAACTGGTCACGCAGGGCTTGAATCAACGCATCCGCCGGATCGATCCGCCAGCCTTCGCCGAACTGCAACAAGGCCTTCGCATCAGGACTGGTGTAATCCATGGTGATCGGGCACGCACCGCGGTGACGCTTCAACAGTTCACCCAGCCAGCGTAGCTGATCGCCCTTGAGGTCCTTGGCATGCAACTTCAGGCGCAGGCTTTCGGCCAGGTTGGTGCGCGCATCTTCCATGCTCATCACTCGCTTGACCCGCAACTTCAGGCCACCGGAGAAGTCGTCATTGCTGACCTCGCCTTCGACCACCACCATCGCGTCGGTCTGCAACAGCGACTGCGCGGAGTGGAATGCCTCGGAAAACAGCGAGGCCTCGATCCGTCCTGAGCGGTCGTCGAGGGTGATGAACCCCATCTTGTCGCCCTTTTTGTTCTTCATCACCCGCAAGGCGATGATCATCCCGGCGACCGTCTGGGTATCGCGCGCCGGCTTCAGGTCGATGATGCGCTGACGGGCAAAGCGACGGATTTCACCTTCGTACTCGTCGATCGGGTGACCGGTCAGGTACAGGCCGAGGGTATCTTTCTCCCCTTTCAGGCGCTCCTTGAGGGTCAGCTCCTTGGCCTTGCGGTGATTGGCGTAGACGTCAGCGTCTGCTTCGACAAACAGACCGCCGAACAGGTCGGAGTGACCGCTGTCCTGGGTGCGTGCAGTTTGTTCGGCCGCCTTGATCGCTTCTTCCATGGCCGTCAGCAGCACCGCGCGATTGCGGTCGATGTTGGCCTGGTAGGCTTTCTGCTCATCGTGGAAATACGGCCCGAGGCGATCCAGCGCGCCGCTGCGGATCAAGCCGTCGAGGGTGCGCTTGTTGATGCGCTTGAGGTCGACCCGGGCGCAGAAATCGAACAGATCCTTGAACGGACCGGCCAGACGCGCTTCGGTGATCGCCTCGACCGGGCCCTCACCCACGCCCTTGATGGCACCCAGGCCGTAAATGATCCGGCCTTCGTCGTTCACCGTGAACTTGAATTCGGACGTGTTCACGTCCGGCGCGTCGAGACGCAGCTTCATGGTCCGCACTTCTTCGATCAAGGTCACGACCTTGTCGGTGTTGTGCATATCCGCCGAAAGTACCGCGGCCATGAACGGCGCCGGGTAATGCGCTTTCAGCCATGCGGTCTGGTACGACACCAGGCCATAGGCGGCGGAGTGGGATTTGTTGAAGCCGTAACCGGCGAATTTTTCTACCAGGTCGAAGATGTTACCGGCGAGGTCCGCATCGATATTGTTGGTGGCGCAACCTTCAATGAAGCCACCGCGCTGCTTGGCCATTTCCTCGGGTTTTTTCTTACCCATGGCTCGACGCAGCATGTCCGCACCACCGAGGGTGTAACCGGCCATGACCTGGGCAATCTGCATCACCTGTTCCTGGTACAGGATGATGCCGTAAGTCGGTGCCAGCACCGGTTTGAGGCCTTCGTACTGGTAGTCCGAGTGCGGATATGCCAGCTCGGCGCGGCCGTGCTTACGGTTGATGAAGTCGTCCACCATGCCCGATTGCAGTGGGCCCGGACGGAACAGTGCCACCAGTGCGATCAAGTCTTCCAGGCAGTCGGGCTTGAGCTTTTTGATCAGCTCTTTCATGCCCCGGGATTCAAGCTGGAACACGGCCGTGGTTTCGGCTTTTTGCAGCAAGGTGTAGGTCGGTTTGTCATCCAGCGGGATGAACGCGATATCCAGCGGCGGTTCGTTGACCTTGGCGCGGTCGCGGTTGATGGTTTTCAGTGCCCAGTCGATGATCGTCAGGGTCCGCAGGCCGAGGAAGTCGAACTTCACCAGGCCGGCAGCTTCAACGTCATCCTTGTCGAACTGGGTTACCAGGCCGTCACCGGCCTCGTCGCAATAGATCGGCGAGAAGTCGGTCAGCTTGGTCGGCGCGATCACCACACCACCGGCGTGCTTGCCGACGTTACGCACAACGCCTTCGAGCTTTCGGGCCATCTCCCAGATTTCCGCGGCCTCTTCATCGACCTTGATGAAGTCGCGCAGGATCTCTTCCTGCTCGTAGGCCTTTTCCAGGGTCATGCCGACTTCGAACGGAATCATCTTCGACAGACGATCCGCCAGGCCATAGGACTTGCCTTGCACCCGCGCCACGTCGCGGACCACAGCCTTTGCCGCCATGGAGCCGAAGGTGATGATCTGGCTTACCGCGTTGCGGCCGTACTTCTCGGCCACGTAGTCGATCACCCGGTCACGACCGTCCATGCAGAAGTCGACGTCGAAGTCGGGCATCGATACCCGTTCCGGGTTGAGGAACCGTTCGAACAGCAGGTCGTATTCCAGCGGGTCGAGGTCGGTGATCTTCTGTACGTAGGCCACCAGCGATCCGGCACCCGATCCACGGCCAGGGCCCACCGGTACGCCGTTGTTCTTGGCCCACTGGATAAAATCCATCACGATCAGGAAGTACCCGGGGAACCCCATCTGGATGATGATATCCAGCTCGAAATTCAGCCGGTCGACATAGACCTGACGCTTGGCCTCGTAGTCTTCGGTGGTGTCCTTGGGCAGCAGAACGGAAAGGCGCTCTTCCAGGCCGTCGAAGGA
>NZ_JBFUIC010000106.1:0-28206 GCF_056402075.1 Pseudomonas sp. P4_C3 | reverse complement strand
GAGCTGAGAAGCGTTACTGGTGGCATTAAAAGCGGGCTGGAGCTACGAAGAGCGCTTTAGGTGTAGTTAGCCAGCCAAACATCGTCGGCGCTAGTGTCGACGATGTTTGAACCAGTTTTTACACACTCTGGGCCATGGATGGCCGATGGCGGCGGGCCCACGGAGCAGGACCGGAGCGAGGGCATGCCGAGCCWCAGCGAGGCACCGAAYGTCAGGGGCAARAGCCCTTGGTTACTTGGGGCTCTTCCAAGTGACCCGCCGTAAGGGCGGAASCAATAGTGGCCATTACCGCTAAAACGGATATGTACACAATCAAAACAGATGCGCCCAACACATAGTCATCGCGGGCAAACCACCTTCCCACAGCCTCCGACGCCGAACTGACCCGAGCCGAACACCGCCTGCACCTGCGCCGCGAGCTGTGCCACCCGGACATTTTCAGCGTGTTCCGCGATCGGGTGGAGAACCCGCTGGTGCAGTTGGTGTCGGTGATGGACCACTCGCCGGGACAGCGCCAGTTAGTACTGGAATCCAAGTACCGTGAGTACTACATGAGCAAGTACCACCTGACCACGACTCAGATGGACGAACTCATCACGCTGCGGCATGACCATCGCCGAGTTCCCGACCACCGTCGAGGCGTGGTTACCGGGAGCGCGGCATGAATGTATTGATGGGCACACCGAACATCGTGCGCGGCGAGTCGCACTCGGGTAACGTGGCCGCCGCAGATCTGACCGCAGAGGGTCTGCCGGTGGTCCAGCAAGTATGGCGACAAGCAACGAGGGTGTTTTGATGTCAGGCAGGTTGATCTATCTCATCGGGCCTTCAGGTTCGGGCAAGGACAGCCTGCTGGATGCTGCACGAACACGGTTGGCCGATCGCGGCTGCCGCATTGTGCGGCGGGTCATCACTCGCTCGGCCGAAGCCGTGGGCGAAGCGGCGCTGGGTGTCAGTGCACAGCAGTTCGCCGATATGGAGGCCCAGGGCGCATTTGCCTTGAGCTGGCACGCCAATGGGTTGTCCTATGGCATCCCGCGGGAAATCGACGATTGGCTGACCGCCGGGCAGGACGTGCTGGTCAATGGCTCGCGGGGGCATTTGCAGAACACGCGTTCGCGCTATCCGAACGTGTTAGTGCTGTTGTTGACTGTGGATCAAGCAGTACTGCGCCATCGCTTGCTGGAGCGTGGGCGAGAATCGCTGGTCGAAATCGATCAGCGCCTGGCACGCAATGCCCGATTCAGCGAGCAACTGCTGGCGCAAGACCCGACCGTGCACCTGCTTGACAACTCCGGACAACTTGAGCAAACGGTCGAACGTTTGCTGGCCTGCTTTGACGAGCAACCTCCATGTGTCTGACATTGCCGGGAACGAACGACGATGATTTACCTGTGTACGCGCTTAATGTAGGAGCTGGCGCAGCCTGCGATCTTTTGATCTTGATTGAGGGGCTGAAACTTACTTCATCAACAACCCCTGCATATACTCCACAAACGCCCGAGCCTTGGCGCTGGCCATTCTCCCCGTGGGGAACACCGCCCACAGATCCAGGTTCGGCAATGCCCAGTCCTTCATCACTTCCCGGACCGAGCCGTCGGCCAGTTCCGGCGCGAACATCCATTGCGAGGCCATGGTCAGGCCTTGATGAGCCAGCACGGCTTCACGCAGGCCTTCAGYGGCATTGACGCGGATCCGGCCGCTGATGATCACCGATTGCTCTTCGCCGGCCTCGGTGGGCGTCAGGCCCCGGGTCGAACGCAGCAATAGCCGCACCGCCAGCCGCGATTCAAGTTGCGCGATGGTTTTCGACACGGCCGACTGGCCGATCTTCAGGCGCCGGGCGGCAGCGGAAAACGAGCCGGTTTCCACCACGTAGACGAAGGTTTCCATTGCGCCGAGGCGGTCCATCGGAAGTCCTTGTAGAGATCAAATGTGGGAGCGAGCCTGCTCGCCGCCACAATTGATGAATGGTGTCAGTGCGAACCGCGAATTGTATCCAGCATCGCCTCAGGCTCGGGACGCTGAGTGTAATCCGGGTTGACCTCGGCGTAACGGATCACACCATCTCGGCCGGTCACATAACGCCCCGGCATGGGCGGCATCACACTCTGTAAAACAACCGAGCGTCGTACTGCGAGATTTTGTGCTTGAGTAAAGATAACTCTGGGGTTACCTTTAATTGGGCCGGAGCAAGGAGGCTGGTGGTGCAGAGCAGGCTATTGATCAAGGAATTGATGGAGGCAGGTTGGACTTTGGACAGGGTCACTGGCAGTCATCACATCTTCACTCACCGATACAACCCATACACGATTCCCGTCCCCCATCCGAAAAAGGATTTGCCGATCGGGACGGTCAAGAGCATCAGGAGGCGCGCCGGGCTGTACTGCCCGCCAGCCAGTTACGCAGGAGATCCATAATGCAATATCCAATTTGTATCGAGTGGGGCGATGAGCACACCGCCATCGGTATTCAGATCCCCGATATTCTTGGCGCGGTAACCGCCGGGGATACCTTTGAAGATGCATATAACGCTGCTGTCGAAATTGCCCACATCATGCTGCAAGAGATCGCGGCAGATGGAGAGACGATTCCAATGCCGACTTCAGCAGCGGTGCATCGTGGTAATCCGGAGTTCGCCGACATGGGCTGGGGAATGCTCGAGCTAGACATTTCGCCGTATATGGGCAAGACCGAGAAGGTCAATGTCACGCTACCCGGCTACGTGATCCAGCGCATCGATCGGTATGTGCGTGAGCACAATGTAAAAAGCCGCTCGTCCTTCCTGGCGGATGCGGCGATGGAGAAGCTGGTTCGGCAGTGAGTGGCAGCAATCGCGAGCAAGCTCGCTCCCACAAGGTTAGCGAATAACCTGTAGAAGCGGGCTTGCTCCGGGCGGCGATCCGACGAAGCTTTTAGCGATCTATGCCGTCGCTAACGAAGCCTTCTGCGAAACACTCAAAAACCGCAACAACGCCAGCAACGGAAATGCGCTGCCGACGATCACGATCCACAACCAGCCGCCCTGTTCGTACACCGCGCTGGCCACCGAAGAGCCGAAGGCGCCGCCGATGAAGATACTGGTCATGTACAGCGCATTCAGGCGGCTGCGGCTTTTGCCGTCGAGGGCGTACACCGCACGCTGGCCGAGGACCATGTTCATCTGCACGCAGAAGTCGAGCACCACACCGGTCACAGCCAGGCCGATGACGCTCCAGGCCGGATGGATAAACGCCGGCAGAAAACTCAGGCTGGCGAACAGCAGGGCGAGCAACGATGCGATGCGGGTGTGACCGGCATCGGCCAGGCGTCCGGCGATAGGGGCGGCAATGGCGCCGATGGCGCCCACCAGCGCGAAAATCGCGATCTCGCTTTGCGACAAACCATGGTTGCGCGCCAGCTCCAACGGCACGGCGGTCCAGAACAGGCTGAAGGTGGCAAACATGCACCCCTGGTAAAACGCACGCTGGCGCAGCACCGGTTGTTTGCGCAACAGCGTCCACAGCGAGCCCAGCAATTGGCCATAGGAAGCACTGTGATCAGGTTCACGCTTGGGAATGGTCACTGCCAGCACGATGCTGATGGCTGCCATCAAGACGGCGGCAATCACAAACATCGCCCGCCAGCCGAAGTGGTCGGCCACCACGCTGGACACCGGCCGGGCCAGCAGAATACCGAGCAACAAACCGCCCATGATCCCGCCCACCACACGGCCACGGGTTTCTTCCGGCGCCAGGTGCGCGGCCAGCGGAATCAGGATCTGCACCGAAACCGAACTGAACCCCACCAACAGCGAAATCAGCAAAAACACATTCGGCTGATCGGTGAACGCCGCGCCCAGCAGGCTGCCGATTGCCACCAGCGTGGTGATGATCATCAACCGGCGGTTCTCCAGCAAATCCCCCAGCGGTACCAGGAAAAACAGCCCCAGCGCATAACCGATCTGAGTCAGGGAAACGATCAGGCTGGCCAAGGTGTTGGTCAGGCCGATGTCCGGCGCGATCAGGCCGATGATCGGCTGCGCGTAGTAGATGTTGGCGACAATAGCGCCGCAGCAGAAGGCGAACAGCAGCACCATCCCTGGGGTCATTGTCGCAGTGCCGTGGGGCACCTGGGTCGATGGGTTCATAACGGGTCTCGCTGTACGGAAAGGAATGCGCGCAGGCTAATGGGCTGACTGAAACGGCGGAAGTGAGATTGGTGTGATAGCAATCATTCCATTGCGGAATGACTGACGGACGTGTGTGTCGAAGTGCCTTGCATCAGAACATCGAGGGTAGATGATACATTCACTTACATCCTGTTCGATAGCGTGCTTATGTTCTCACTCCACGTCCCGTCACCGGAGGGCCTCTCCATGTATGTGAAGTTTCGTCAGCTGATTCGCTGGGTTTCAGTCGTCTGCTTGATCAGTGTATTCAACGCTGGCCTGGCCCAGGCCGAAGACGCACCGGGCACGCGCATCGGTGTGCGCGGCGAGATCACCGGCGTCAGTCCGGACGTTCTGAAAGTCCACGCCAACAGCGGCGACAACGTGGTGATCAATTTGACCAAGGACACCAAGGTCCGCGCCGTGACCTTGGCCAACATCGAAGACATCAAGCCCGGCAGCTACATCGGCTCTGCGGCCATTCCCCAGGAGGATGGCACCCTCAAGGCCCTTGAAGTTCATGTTTTCCCGCCGGAGCTGGCCGGCAGTGGCGACGGTCATCGGCCCTTCGATCTGGTCAAAGGCAGCAGCATGACCAACGGCAGCGTTGGCGACCTGGTGGTGAGCAACGGTCGAGTGCTGACCGTCAATTACAAGGGCGGCCAACAGAAGATTCTGGTGCCGGAGGACGTACCCATCGTCAACCTGGTGCCGGCCGATCGCAGCCTGTTGAAGGTGGGCGTGAAGATCGTGACCTTTGTCACGCAGGGCGCTGATGGCACGCTCACCGCTCAATCCATCTCGGCGGGCAAGGACGGCGTGACGCCGCCGATGTAGCAGGAGGTCGCAGAACCTGTGGGAGCGAGCAAGCTCGCTCCCACAATGGATTTGCAGTGAATTCTGATCCGTACAAAAAAGGCGACCTGCACCAGTCGCCTTTTTCGTTATCGTCCGGTCATCACTGACCGCTGTAGATCTGGTCGAAAACCCCGCCATCATTGAAGTGGGTCTTCTGCACGGTGCGCCAGTCGCCGAAGGTCTTCTCCACCGACAGGAAGTCCACTTTCGGGAAGCGGTCGGTGTACTTGGCCAGCACGGCCGGGTCGCGCGGGCGCAGGTAGTTCGCCGCGGCAATCTCCTGGCCTTCCGGTGACCACAGGTACTTCAGGTATTCCTCGGCCGCCGCACGGGTGCCTTTCTTGTCGACGGTTTTGTCGACAACAGAGACCGGTGGCTCGGCTTCGGCGGAAACGCTTGGGTAGATGACTTCGAACTGATCACGGCCGAACTCGCGGGCGATCATTTCCGCTTCGTTCTCGAAGGTCACCAGCACGTCGCCGATCTGGTTGGTCATGAAGGTGGTGGTGGCGGCACGGCCGCCGGTGTCGAGTACTGGCGCTTGCTTGAACAGCTTGCCGACGAAGTCTTTGGCCTTGTTCTCGTCACCGCCGTTTTTCAGCACGTAGCCCCAGGCCGAGAGGTAGGTGTAGCGGCCGTTGCCGGAGGTTTTCGGGTTCGGGACGATGACCTGAACGCCGTCCTTGAGCAGGTCCGGCCAGTCTTTCAGGGCTTTCGGGTTGCCCTTGCGCACGATGAATACGGTGGCCGAAGTGAAGGGCGCGCTGTTGTTGGGCAGGCGCRTGACCCAGTTGTCCGGGACCAGTTTGCCATTGTCCGCCAGGGCGTTGATGTCGGTGGCCATGTTCATGGTGATGACATCGGCCGGCAGGCCGTCGATCACCGAGCGTGCCTGTTTGCTGGAGCCGCCGAAGGACATTTGCAGGGTGATGTTTTCGTTGTGCTCGGCTTGCCAGTGTTTCTGGAACGCAGTGTTGTAGTCCTTGTAGAAATCTCGCATCACGTCGTAGGAAACGTTGAGCAGCGTCGGTGCAGCCTGGGCGATGTTGCCCAGGGCCAGGCCAGCGGCGAGAAGTGAGGCGCCAAAGAGTTTTTTCACTGCGCATTCCCTGTTCTATGTAGGAGCTGCCGGAGGCTGCGATCTTTTGACTTTGATTTTCAAGATCCAAAGATCGCAGCCTACGGATTATTTATTAGTTATCAATGAGGTGTCGACTATAGCCGGGCTCGTATAGTCCTTTAAAGATTAAAAAGCTCTTTGCTTATTCCAGTTTTTTGAACAATGCATTGCCACAACGGGAACAGAACGAGGCTTCCTGTTCGTGGCTGTCTTTTGCACATACCGGGCAGTCGTGCTGTAACTGGCCGCCACGCATGGCCGTGGCCAGTTCGGCGGTGAAGATCCCGGTGGGCACGGCGATGATCGAGTAACCGGTGATCATCACCATCGACGAGATGACCTGGCCCAGTGCGGTCCTGGGCACGATGTCGCCATAACCGACTGTGGTCAGGGTGACGATCGCCCAGTAGATGCCCTTGGGAATGCTGGTGAAGCCACTTTGCGGGCCTTCGACCACGTACATCAGGGTGCCGAACACTATCACCAGCGTGCAGACACTGAGCAGGAACACGAGGATTTTCTGCTTGCTGCCGCGCAAGGCATCGAGCAGGTAATGGGCTTGCTTGAGGTACGGACCGAGCTTGAGCACGCGGAAGATCCGCAGCATCCGGATCACCCGGATGATCAGCAGGTACTGGGCATCGCTGTAGTACAGCGCGAGGATGCCGGGCACGATGGCCAGCAGGTCCACAAGCCCATAGAAACTGAACGCGTAGTGCAGCGGTTTGGGCGAGCAGTACAGGCGCAGGATGTACTCGCCGAGGAAGATGATCGTGAAGCCCCACTCGATGTATGCAAGCACGCTGGCGTAGTTCTGGTGGACGTCATCGATGCTGTCCAGGATCACCACCACCAGGCTGGCGAGGATGATCAGCAGCAATGTGGAGTCGAAGCGTCGACCGGCAACGGTGTCGGTCTGGAAAATAATCACGTACAGGCGATTACGCCAGGTGTCGTTGCTGTTCATGCACATCGCCTTGGCCGCAAATCAGCGCAGCCTAGGTTGATTCTCCCCGGGAGCGCAAGACGCGCTTTCGACCGTGGCTTTGCCGAGCATTTGCACAACGCTGCGAATCAGCCAGCCGGCAAGAATGAACGGCGCGGTCAGCGTGGGCATACCGATGGCGGCAAACACCGGCGTCAGCAACAGAGCCAGGCCGATGCCAAGCAGCGGCAGCCACGGTTGGCGATGCTGCGGGCTGAGGGCGAGGGCGGCGAGCACGGCGTTATAACCACCGAGGCCGAGCAGCGCGGTATAGAAGTCGTGGTTCAGCAGGCTCCAGCCCATGCCCGCGACAGACGCCAGCACTGCCCAGCAGAAGGCGTGGCGATCAGCGATCAGCAAACCGGCGGCAATCATCGCACCGGCCAGCGGATGACCGAGGAACATCACCTGGCCAATGCCTTTGAGGGGGGCGGCGAGCATGTTCAGGGTGCTGACTTCGATCAAGTGCGCCTCTGTCGAGGGCGTGGCGAAGCACAGCAGCACCCAGCTCAGCACCACGAATGGCGTGGTGTAGGCGGGGAGGTATTGGCTGAATCGGACGCGCTTGAGCCACTGCTGGGTGATCATCGCGCTCAGGCCACCAGCGGCCAGAATCAGTGGCGGCATCATCGCCGACCAGGGGAAATACAGGCTCAGCAACAGTCCGAGCAGGACGCCGTTGTAGCTGAACAACCCGGCCTGACGATCAGCCTTGGCATAGTTGCGGCGTTGCGCGGTGAGCAGCCCGGCGACACCACCGAGCAAGGCGCCGCCGAGCAAGGCGGGTGCAGTGAACAAAATGGCCAGGACGCACAGCAGGCCGCACAGCGGGTTGCGCTGGAGAAAGATCTGGCTGAAGCCGTTGAGCAAGGCTTCGGCCCAGTCGGGGCAGTGGGTGTTGAAATGGTTGGCAGGCATGGCAGTTCTGAAAGTCAGTGGGACCGAGTTGGTCGAGCGCGACCCCGGCTGATCGCGAGCAAGCTCGCTCCCACACTGAATCTCTGTTCAGTCTTGATTCTGTGATCAACACAAAACCAATGTGGGAGCGAGCYTGCTCCGGGCGGCGTTCCGACGATGAGGCCGGTACAGGCGCTAGATCAATGTCTCGATACGCAAAGAGTTAGTCGATCCCGGCTGCCCAAAGGGCACACCTGCTGTGATCAACAGTGTGTCGCCACGCTGTGCCATGCCCTGGGCCTGGGCAATTTCCAGTGCCGTGGAGCAGACTTCATCGACCTGACGCAGGCGATCGTTGACCACCGAGTGCACACCCCACGCCACGCTCAGGCGACGGGCGGTTTGCAGGTTCGGTGTCAGGTTGAGGATCGGCACCGTCGGCCGCTCCCGCGCCGCGCGCAGGCTCGACGCGCCGGACTCGCTGTAATTGACCAGCACCGCCACCGGCAGCACGTTGCTGATGCGGCGAATGGCGCAACTGATCGCGTCGGAAACAGTCGCCTCGGCTTTCGGTCGGCTGACGTCGAGTTGAGTCTGATAGTCCGGACCGTTTTCCACCTGACGGATGATCTTGCTCATCATCTGCACGGCTTCGAGCGGGTATTCGCCGGAGGCGGTTTCCGCCGACAGCATCACCGCGTCCGCACCCTCGGCCACCGCGTTGGCGACATCGGTGACTTCGGCGCGGGTTGGCGCCGGTGAGAAGCGCATCGATTCCAGCATCTGGGTCGCCACCACCACCGGTTTGCCGAGCTGGCGGCAGGTGCCGATGATGTTCTTCTGAATCTGCGGCACGCTTTCGGCCGGCACTTCCACGCCAAGGTCACCCCGGGCGACCATGATCGCGTCGCTCAGTTCGGCGATCTCGCGCAGTTGTTCAACGGCCGAGGGCTTCTCGATCTTGGCCATCAGGAACGCCTTGTCGCCGATCAGGGAGCGGGCTTCGCGGATGTCTTCGGGACGTTGCACGAACGACAGCGCCACCCAGTCCACACCCAGTTCCAGGCCGAAGGTCAAGTCGCGGCGATCCTTGGCGGTCAGCGGGCTCAGGTCGAGCACTGCTTGCGGTACGTTCACGCCTTTGCGGTCCGACAGTTCGCCGCCGTTGAGCACGGTGGTGTCGATGGCGTCGGCGTACTTGGTCACTACCCGCAGGCGCAACTTGCCGTCGTCCAGCAGCAGGTCCATGCCCGGCTCCAGTGCGGCGATGATTTCCGGGTGCGGCAGGTTGACCCGGCGTTCATCACCCGGCGTGGCATCGAGGTCCAGGCGCAAGGCCTGGCCGCGGACCAGTTGCACCTTGCCTTCGGCGAACTTGCCGACCCGCAGTTTCGGGCCTTGCAGGTCCATCAGAATGCCCAATGGGTAATTCAGCTGGCGCTCGACTTCACGGATCCACTGAAAACGCTGGGCGTGGTCGGCGTGATCGCCGTGGCTGAAGTTCAGGCGGAAGATGTTGACCCCGGCCAGCACCAGCTCACGGATGGCGTCGATGCCGTCGGTGGCCGGGCCGAGTGTGGCGAGGATTTTGACCTTTTTATCAGGCGTCATGTTTGGTGCTCTCAAGGATCAGAATGGCGCGGAAGTCGTTGACGTTGGTACGGGTCGGCTCGGTGACGATCAGCGCGTCCAGCGCCTCGAAGTAGCCGTAACCGTTGTTGTTGTCCAACTCGTCACTGGCGCTCAGGCCCTTTGCCGCAGCACGGGCGTAGCTGTCCGGGGTCATGATCGCGCCGGCGTTGTCTTCGGAGCCGTCGATGCCGTCGGTGTCACCGGCCAGCGCGTAGACGCCGGGCAGGCCCTTGAGGCTGTCGGTCAGGCTGAGCAGGAACTCGGCATTGCGCCCGCCACGGCCATTGCCGCGTACGGTGACGGTGGTTTCACCACCGGAGAGAATCACGCAGGGCGCCGCCAGCGGCTGACCGTGCAGGACGATTTGTCGGGCGATGCCGGCGTGGACTTTCGCCACCTCGCGGGATTCGCCTTCCAGGTCACCGAGGATCAACGGGCTGAACCCGGCCTGACGGCATTTCACCGCCGCTGCTTCTAGGGATTGTTGCGGGCGGGCGATCAACTGGAAATGACTGCGTGCCAGGCTCGGGTCACCGGGTTTGACGGTTTCCGATTCGGGGCTTTGCAGCCAGTTGCGTACCGAGGCCGGAACCTCGATGGCGTAGCGTTTGAGGATCGCCAGGGCTTCGGCCGAGGTGCTCGGGTCGGCCACGGTAGGGCCGGAGGCGATGACCGTGGCGAGGTCGCCCGGCACATCGGAAATCGCATAGGTGTAGACCGTGGCCGGCCAGCAGGCTTTGCCCAGGCGGCCACCCTTGATCGCCGAGAGGTGCTTGCGCACGCAGTTCATCTCGCTGATGGTCGCGCCGGACTTGAGCAGGGCTTTGTTGATCGACTGCTTGTCGGCCAGGGTGATGCCTTCGGCCGGCAGTGCCAGCAGGGCAGAGCCACCGCCGGAGAGCAGGAATATCACGCGGTCGTTTTCGCTGAGGTCGCTGACCAGTTCCAGCACACGCTTGGCCACGGCCAGGCCAGCAGCGTCCGGCACCGGATGCGCGGCTTCGACCACTTCGATTTTTTCGCAAGGTGCGCCGTGACCGTAGCGGGTCACCACCAGGCCGGAGACTTCACCCTGCCAGCAGCGCTCGACCACCTGGGCCATGGCAGCGGCGGCTTTGCCGGCACCGATGACGATCACGCGACCGCTGCGGTCGGCAGGCAAATGGGCTTCGAGGACTTGTTGCGGATGCGCCGCGTCGATGGCTGTGGCAAACAGCTCGCGCAGCAATTGTTGCGGATCGACCGACATGGCGGGCTCCCGGAATTCTTGTTATTGGGGGAACGCAACCTGCGGCAACTCTGGATCGGTTACCCATTTGGTGGGATGAACCGGATCCTGTAGGAGCTGCCGCAGGCTGCGATCTTGTTGCGGATAACGCGGTGTGCGTGTGGACGAAAGATCAAAAGATCGCAGCCTTCGGCAGCTCCTACTTGCGAATCGAGAAGTTCGCCATGTGTTCCAGACCCTTGATCAGCGCCGAGTGGTCCCAGTTGCTGCCACCGATGGCCGCGCAGGTGCTGAACACTTGCTGGGTGTTGGCGGTGTTCGGCAGGTTGATGTTCAGCTCCCTGGCACCTTGCAGGGCCAGGTTCAGGTCCTTCTGGTGCAGGCTGATGCGGAAGCCCGGATCGAAGGTGCCTTTGATCATGCGCTCGCCATGAACTTCGAGGATCTTCGAGGACGCGAAACCGCCCATCAGTGCTTCACGTACCTTGGCCGGATCGGCACCGTTTTTCGAAGCGAACAGCAGGGCTTCAGCCACGGCCTGGATGTTCAGGGCCACGATGATCTGGTTGGCCACTTTGGCGGTTTGACCGTCGCCATTGCCACCGACCAGGGTGATGTTCTTGCCCATGGCCTGGAACAGCGGGAGGGCGCGTTCGAAAGCGTCGGCATCGCCGCCGACCATGATGCTCAGGGTCGCAGCCTTGGCACCGACTTCACCACCGGATACAGGGGCGTCGAGGTATTGCGCGCCTTTTTCGTTGATCTTCGCGGCGAAAGCCTTGGTGGCGGTCGGCGAGATCGAGCTCATGTCGATCACCACTTTGCCTTTGCCAACACCGGCGGCAATGCCATCGGCGCGGAACAGCACGTCATCGACCTGCGGGGTATCCGGCACCATGACGATGATGAACTCGGCTTCCTGGGCGACTTCCTTCGGGTTCGCCAGGGCAACGGCGCCAGCGGCGACCAGGTCGGCAGGGGCGGCGTCGTGGTGCGCCGACAGGAACAGGCTGTGACCGGCTTTCTGCAGGTTCAACGCCATTGGGTGGCCCATGATGCCGGTGCCGATAAATCCGATTTTAGCCATGAGAAAATCCTCTCTTGTATTTAAGATCGCAGCCTGCGGCAGCTCCTACAGTGATGACCGTGTTCTATCAGATTGCGTTGTGGGTCTTGAGCCAACCCAAGCCCGCTTCAGTGGTGGTCAGCGGCTTGTATTCGCAACCGACCCAACCCTGATAACCGATGCGGTCCAGGTGTTCGAACAGGAAGCGGTAGTTGATTTCACCGGTACCTGGTTCGTTGCGCCCCGGGTTGTCCGCGAGCTGCACATGGTTGATCTCGCCCAGGTGCGATTGCAGGGTGCGGGCCAGATCGCCTTCCATGATTTGCATGTGATAGATGTCGTATTGCAGGAACAGGTTGGCGCTGCCGACCTGCTCGCGAATCGACAGGGCTTGCGCCGTGTTGTTCAGGTAGAAGCCTGGAATGTCACGGGTGTTGATCGCTTCCATCACCAGCTTGATACCCGCCGCTTGCAGCTTGTCGGCGGCGTACTTGAGGTTGGCGACGAAGGTTTTTTCCACGGTGGCATCGTCAAAACCCTGCGGACGAATACCGGCCAGGCAGTTGACCTGGGTGTTGCCCAGCACTTGCGCGTAAGCGATAGCCAGGTCGACACCGGCACGGAACTCTTCAACCCGGTCCGGCAGGCACGCGATACCGCGTTCGCCCTTGGCCCAGTCACCGGCCGGAAGGTTGAACAGCACTTGGGTCAGACCGTTGGCGTCGAGCTTGGCCTTGATTTCGGCGGAGCTGAAGTCGTACGGGAACAGGTATTCGACACCACTGAAGCCGGCCTTGGCGGCCGCTTCGAAACGGGCGAGAAAGTCCTGTTCGGTGAACAGCATGGACAGGTTGGCTGCGAAACGCGGCATGGTGGTCTCCTGAGTATGTATGGTGAGCGGCCCCGGATCCCTGTGGGAGCGRGCTTGCYCGCGAAAGCGGTGGGTCAGTCAACATCTCTGTTGAATGTGAAGCCGCCTTCGCGGGCAAGCCCGCTCCCACAGGGGGAGCGGTCAGCAGTTAATCAAGCAACGAAATCGCAGTCGGTGCGTCGTCGCCGACCAGCGCCAGGTCTTCGAACTCGTTGACGGCGTTGATCTCGGTGCCCATGGAAATGTTGGTCACACGCTCCAGGATAATCTCGACGATCACTGGAACCTTGAACTCTTCGATCAGCTCCTGGGCCTTGCGCAGGGCAGGCTGGATCTGAGCCGGTTCGAACACACGTAGTGCCTTGCAGCCGAGGCCTTCGGCCACTGCGACGTGGTCGACACCGTAACCGTTGAGTTCCGGAGCGTTGAGGTTGTCGAAGGACAGCTGCACGCAGTAGTCCATGTCGAAACCGCGCTGCGCCTGACGGATCAGGCCCAGGTACGAGTTGTTCACGACAACATGTATGTACGGCAGCTTGAACTGCGCGCCGACCGCCAATTCCTCAATCATGAACTGGAAGTCATAGTCCCCCGACAGGGCCACGACTTTACGGCTCGGATCAGCCTTGACCACACCCAGCGCTGCCGGAATGGTCCAGCCCAATGGGCCTGCCTGACCGCAGTTGATCCAGTGACGTGGCTTGTAGACGTGCAGGAACTGCGCGCCGGCAATCTGCGACAGCCCGATAGTGCTGACGTAGCAGGTGTCTTTGCCGAACACCTGGTTCATTTCTTCGTAAACGCGTTGCGGCTTGACCGGCACGTTGTCGAAGTGAGTCTTGCGCTGCAGGCTGGCTTTACGCTGCTGGCAGTCTTGCAGCCAGGCACTGCGGTTCTTCAGCTTGCCGGCGGCTTGCCATTCGCGAGCGACTTCGATGAACACGGTCAGTGCGGCAGCGGCGTCGGAAACGATGCCCAGGTCCGGGGTGAACACGCGACCGATCTGGGTCGGTTCGATGTCGACGTGAATGAACTTGCGGCCTTCGGTGTACACGTCAACGGAACCGGTGTGGCGGTTGGCCCAACGGTTGCCCACGCCCAGAACCACGTCGGATTTCAGCATGGTCGCGTTGCCGTAACGGTGCGAAGTCTGCAAGCCAACCATGCCCACCATCAGCGGGTGATCGTCCGGGATGGTGCCCCAGCCCATCAGGGTCGGGATCACCGGAATACCGGTGAGCTCGGCGAATTCAACCAGCAGGTCACTGGCATCGGCATTGATGATGCCGCCACCGGCCACCAGCAATGGACGCTCGGCCTGATCCAGAATGGCCAAGGCTTTTTCAACCTGGACGCGGGTAGCGCTCGGCTTGGCCAGCGGCAGTGGCTGGTAAGCGTCGATGTCGAATTCGATTTCAGCCATCTGCACGTCGAACGGCAGGTCGATCAGCACCGGGCCTGGACGGCCGGAGCGCATTTCGTAGAAGGCTTTCTGGAACGCGTAAGGCACCTGGCCAGGTTCCATGACGGTAGTCGACCACTTGGTGACTGGCTTGACGATGGTGGTGATATCGACAGCCTGGAAGTCTTCCTTGTGCATACGGGCGCGGGGTGCCTGGCCGGTAATGCAGAGGATTGGAATCGAGTCGGCCGAGGCGCTGTAGAGCCCGGTGACCATGTCGGTGCCGGCAGGGCCGGAAGTACCGATGCACACGCCGATGTTGCCGGCCTTGGTGCGGGTGTAGCCCTCGGCCATGTGCGAGGCGCCTTCAACGTGGCGAGCGAGTACGTGATCGATGCCGCCGACCTTTTGCAAGGCGGAGTACAGCGGGTTGATGGCGGCACCGGGGATGCCAAAAGCGGTATCGACCCCTTCACGGCRCATCACCAGAACGGCGGCTTCGATTGCTCTCATTTTGCTCATGGTTTTGTGCCTCTTTACGTTTTGTAATTGTATACAAGTGGCTTTGCGCAGAGTGTATTCACGGCGGACGGCGCAGGTCAATCCATTTTCTCAAGCGCTTGTTTCATTCGTCGGAAGGCCAATCTACTGTGGCTTTTCGTCGCATGTGGCGCCTTTCGAGAATTATTGTATACAAAAAAATAACTCATTGTGTTCTATTTGTTGCATCGGGCTGCCGCGCAGCCCACCGGCTTTCCGAAAAACAAAATGAGGACGGCACCATGAGCGCTTTAACCTTGAAAGTCGCAGTCAACCTGGTCAACGAGGCCATCACCGCAGGGCGTGCAATATCCGCGGCGCCCTTGACCATTGCGGTACTGGATGCCGGCGGGCATCTGATCACCCTGCAACGTGAAGACGGCGCCAGCCTGCTGCGCCCGCATGTCGCCATCGGCAAAGCCTGGGGCGCCATCGCGCTGGGCAAGGGTTCACGCCTGCTGGCACTGGACGCCCAGCAACGCCCGGCGTTCATCGCCGCGTTGAACAGCCTGGGGCAGGGCAGCGTCGTGCCGGCACCGGGTGGTGTGCTGGTTCGCGATCAGGACGGGAACGTGCTGGGGGCGGTAGGGATCAGCGGCGATCTGTCGGATGTCGACGAGCAGTGCGCGATCAATGCGATTGAGGCGTTGGGGTTGGTGGCGGATGCGGGGGTGGCGGCTTGATAGGCAGCGCCTGACCTAATGCAATCGCGAGCAGGCTCGCTCCTACAGGGTTTGTGGTTGGACACAAAATTGTCTGAACGCCTGAACCCCTGTAGGAGTGAGCCTGCTCGCGATTGCTATCTACCAGACACATCCAGTCAATAGTGTGCCCACCCACTTGAATCCACAGAGCTAGCCTTCTCATGACCTGATCATGGGAGGCAAAGGAATGCCGGATTTACCTGCCGCAAATCGATTGCGAATCGGCCGCTATGCCGAAACCAGTCGAATTTATCTGTTAACCACCAACACACTTCACAGGGCCCCGGTTTTCAAGGATTTCACCTTGGGCAGGCTGGTGGTCGATCAATTTCGAAACGCACAGAATCTAGGCTTTGCGAACTCGTTGGCCTGGGTGGTCATGCCAGATCATTTTCATTGGTTAATTGAGTTGCAGAGGGGCTCTTTGAGTGAGTTGATGCAGAAAACCAAGTCGATGAGTACCAAAGCCGTGAAGCAGTCTACCGGTCGAACCACCAGTCTCTGGCAGAGAGGATTTCATGATCGGGTACTGCGGCGGGAAGAGGATTTGGTGAAGATGGCGCGGTATGTTGTGGCCAATCCGTTGCGGGCTGGGCTGGTGGAGAAGCTTGGCGACTATCCGTTGTGGGATGCTGTTTGGGTTTGAGCTGAAATTGAGTTGCCTTCATCGCGAGCAGGCTCACTCCTACAGGGGAATGCATTTCAATGTGGGGCTTGCTCGCGAATAGCCTTGATACGGTCTACCGCTCGGGCTCGCACCCCTTGAGCACCAACCGGATAATCGTCTGCGCCGCCGCTTCATAATCTTCTTCATCCAGCCGGGCCTTGCCGGTGATGGCGGTGATCTGCCAGTCGAAGTCGGCGTAGGTCTGGGTCGCGGCCCAGATGCTGAACATCAGGTGGTTGGGGTCGATGGGGGCGATTTGCCCGCGGTCGATCCAGGTCTGGATGCACTCGATGTTGTGTTTGGCCTGGCCATTGAGTTGTTCGACCAGATCGCTGCTCAGGTGGGGGGCGCCGTGCATGATTTCGCTGGCGAACACCTTGGAGGCGAAGGGCAGGTCGCGGGAAATGCGGATTTTCGAGCGGATGTAGCCACTGAGCACTTCGCTGGGCACGCCGTCGGCGTTGAACGGCGTCGAGGCCTGCAGGATGGGCTCGATGATGCTTTCCAGGACCTCGCGGTAGAGGTTTTCCTTGGATTTGAAGTAGTAGTAGACGTTGGGCTTGGGCAATCCCGCCTTGGCTGCGATGTCGCTGGTTTTGGTCGCAGCGAAGCCTTTGTCGGCGAATTCCTCACTGGCGGCACGCAGGATCAGTTGTTTGTTGCGCTCGCGGATAGTGCTCATAAACCGGGTGATTCCTTGCCTGTACTGGCGGTTGCGCATGGTATCACCGGCCTCGCGCGACGCTCAAGAATGCACCGCGACCCGTTATGCCGCGCTATGCTGCTGCGCATTCATTGCAGAAGGAAACCCGATTCATGGCAGGAAGCAGTTTGCTGGTGCTGATTGACGACATCGCCGCCGTACTGGACGACGTGTCATTGATGACCCAAATGGCCGCCAAGAAAACGGCCGGCGTACTCGGTGACGACCTTGCCCTCAATGCCCAGCAAGTCAGCGGCGTGCGTGCCGAGCGGGAAATCCCGGTGGTCTGGGCGGTCGCCAAGGGTTCGTTCATCAATAAACTGATCCTGGTGCCGTCGGCGCTGGCCATCAGTGCGTTCATTCCGTGGCTGGTCACGCCATTGTTGATGGTCGGCGGTGCCTATCTGTGCTTCGAAGGGTTTGAAAAACTCGCCCACAAGTTTCTGCACAGCAAGGCCGAAGATCAGGTCGAACATGCTGAACTGGTCGAGGCGGTGGCAGACCCGGCGGTGGATCTGGTGGCATTCGAAAAGGACAAGATCAAGGGCGCGATCCGCACCGACTTCATTCTCTCGGCAGAAATCATCGCCATCACCCTCGGCACCGTGGCCGGTGCGCCGTTGAGCCAGCAAGTCATCGTGCTGTCGGGGATCGCAATCGTCATGACCATTGGCGTCTATGGCCTGGTGGCGGGTATCGTCAAGCTGGATGACCTTGGACTCTGGTTGACTCAAAAGCCCGGGCAGATGGCGAAAAGCATCGGTGGCGCCATTCTGCGTGCGGCGCCGTACATGATGAAAAGCCTGTCGGTGATTGGTACGGCGGCGATGTTTCTGGTGGGTGGCGGCATCCTCACGCACGGTGTGCCGGTGGTGCATCACTGGATCGAAGAGGTTGGCGCTGCGGCGGGTGGCGGTGGATTTATTGTGCCGGTGCTGCTCAATGGTCTGGCGGGGATTGCGGCGGGTGCGGTGGTGTTGGTGGGCGTTTTGGCGACCAGCAAAATCTGGAAAGCACTGAAAGGCTGAAGGCAACACATAACAACTGTGGGAGCGAGCAGGCACGCTCCCACAGTGTTTTTCGGCCGCTGGAATTACTCAGCAATCTGCAACTTGCGCGCCTCGGTGTAGACGTAACGCACTTTCTCGTATTCGAATGGCGAGTTCGTCTGGCCATAGCGGAAGGTGGTCTGGTGGCGCTTGTCGATGCTGCGCAGGATCCAGACTTCCGGATGGTTGGAACTGACTTCGGCCACGTTGAGGAAGTTGATCGCATTCTCGGCCGTGTAATCCACCGCCAGGCCGCCGGTGTCGCGCAGGTTCGACGGACCGAGGATCGGCAGGACGAAATAAGCGCCGCCCGGCACGCCGTAGAAGCCCAGGGTCTGGCCGAAGTCTTCGCTTTGGCGCGGCAGACCCATGGCGGTGGCCGGGTCCCACAGGCCGGCGATGCCGATGGTGGTGTTGAGCAGCAGGCGTCCGGTGGTCTCCATCGAGCGCTGGCCCTTGAGTTGCAGCAGGCTGTTCAACAGGTTCGGCACGTCGCCGAGATTGTTGAAGAAGTTGCTGACACCGGTACGCAGAAAGCTCGGGGTGACGTAGCGGTAACCATTGACCACCGGCAGGAACACCCATTGGTCGAAGCGGTAGTTGAAGTGATAGACGCGCCGGTTCCACTCTTCCAGCGGATCGTAGACGGCCAGCGCGCTGAGCGTCGAACGCTCGAACTCGCGCTGGTCCAGGCCCGGGTTGAATTTGAGTTTGCTCAGCGGTTCCTTGAAACCATCACTGTCGACGACCACGGGGGCGTTGGCTTTGCTGTTGTCGGCATTGGCGACGCCTGCACAGAGTAACGCTGCGAAAAGCAGGAGGTATTTAGCCACGGAAGAACTCCAGCATGGCGTCGCTGTTGACGCGGTAGTTAATGTTGCCGCAATGGCCGCCCAGCGGGTAAACGGTCAGGCGATCGCCGAAGGTCCGGCGCAGGAAACCGAGGTCGCCAGGGCCGAGGATCACGTCGTCGGCGTTGTGCATGACGGCGATTTTCGGGCTGTCGTGC
Organism: Pseudomonas sp. P4_C3; assembly: GCF_056402075.1. Lineage (NCBI taxonomy): Bacteria > Pseudomonadati > Pseudomonadota > Gammaproteobacteria > Pseudomonadales > Pseudomonadaceae > Pseudomonas > Pseudomonas sp. P4_C3. Next base: position 9,325 of record NZ_JBFUIC010000106.1, on the reverse strand, counting down.
AGATAGTCCTTCAGCGCATACAGGCTCACCTGGTCAATCAGTTGCAGCAGGCTGCCACCGTCGGTACGGGCGCGCCACATCGGGATGACTTGTTCGGTGATGTAGCAGTCGAAGTCGCATTGCAGTGCACGCTTGAGGAATGGCGTGAGGCTGGTGCCCTCGGTGATCGGGAACTTGGGTGGGGTGATCAGGCCGCGACGGTTGATCAGGTCTGAAGTGAAGGCGATGTCGGCTGCCGAAAAGCGGAACGACGTACCGATCAGCATGGCCATCTGTTCGTTGGTCAGGTGCTGTTTGGACTGCTGGAAGTCGTAGAGCAGGGCGTCGTTGAGGTCGATGTAGCCCTTCTGCTGGAAGTAGCGGGTCAGTTTGTTCAGTACCAGTTCATAGAACGTGGTGCTGTTGTTGATGCCCTTGACCTCGGTCTGGACCAGCTTGTCGAGGTTGGTGATCGAGGTGTAGAGGTTGACCGGCGGGTTGAGCAGCAGGACTTTCTTGAAGTTGAAGCTGCGGCGGGTTTCGTCCAGGTGCGCGACGAAAGCGGCCTCCAGTCCACCCAGGCTGTAGCCGGTCAGGTAGTAATCGGTGACCGGCACTTTCGGGTTCTGTGCCCGCACGGCCTGCATCACCCGGTACAAATCTTCGGCATCTTCCTTGGACACACCCGGCGTGGCGAAGCGTGATGCGGCGCTCATGAAGTCATAGCTGGTAGGCGATGACAACTGCACCACGTGGTAGCCGGCTTTGTAATAGAGCTTCTTCAGGTATTCATTCAGGCTGCTGTCATAGCGCGCACCGGTGCCGGCGATCAGGAAAATCAGCGGTGCGGCGTGATCCTGCGTGGCAATGCGGTAGTCGAGTTTCTTGACCGCCCAGAAATTGTCCGGCAATTCGAACGCCCGTTCCGGACGCAAGGTGACGCTGCGCACTGTCTGATCGATGTCATCGTCCAGGGGCAACTCCGGACGCAAGTCCGGCGGCGTGGTCGCGATGGTCGCCTCGAACGGGTTGGTCAGGGGGTAGCCATAACTGGCGGCATCTATATCGACCGCCAGTGCGGACGCACTCAAAATAAGGCCGCCAAACAGGGCGGCGAAGCGCAAGGAGCGGAGCATGACTAAATCCCTTAGAAGAAGGTGCCGAATGAATTTCGCAGGCTATGACCATCGGATCTGCGCCAAAGTGCCAACCATCGGCACGAAACAGGCCTGATTGTGCAGTAGTAGTAGCTGGACGATACACTTCGCCGCGATTGAAAGACCAGTTAACAGTTGTTATCGCTTGCGAAACGCCTTCGGGCGATTAAGCTGGCCGCCGTTTTTCGCCAATTGGAGTGTTTCATGTCTCGCCGTCTGCCCGTGATTCTGCTGCTTGTATTGCTGCCTGTATGGCTGGCTGCCAGTTATGGCGCGCGTTATGGCTTCATGGAGGATGCACAGTGGGTCGGCATTTGCGTGGATGAGGCAAGTCGCTGGGAATGCCAGGTGCGATCGAATCTGGGGCTGATGATCCATTTCGGCGTTCTGGGCTGGGCTGCGCTGGGCGCGGCGATCATCGGCTTTGTCGTGCCGGGGCGGGCAGGCTGGTGGCTGGCGGTGCTGGCGCTGGTGTTCGGGTTTCCGGCGCTGGCGTTGTACAACACGACGCTGGCGGTGTTTGCGGTGGTGATAGCGGGGTTGCGTTTGGTCAGGGCTTCTCGGAGCGTCTGATAGTCCGTCATCGCGAGCAAGCTCGCTCCCACAATTGATCTTTATCGCACACAAATTTTGTGTTCACTGAAGATCWAYTGTGGGAGCGAGCTTGCTCGCGATGAGGCCGGTCAGGTCAATGCAAAATCAAGCTGTGCGAACCCGCAGGCAGCGCCACAATGCTGCCACCATCAACACACTCACCAGCGCCCAGCCCCAGGCCTGCTGATTCTGCAAACCTTCACGAAACAGCTGCGGCGCGATGCCGGCACCAATAATGACGGTCAGCAACGCAATCTCGCGGCGCGGCACATTCACCGGGCGGCACAGATAAACCAGCGCCGGCACGATGAACGCGACACTCGGGAAGCTGCGATAACGCGGATCGAATACCAGTTCCAGCATCATCACGGCTGCAGCGAAACCTGTCGTTGCAACCAGCCAGCCAGCACGGCGTTCCAGCAAGTTGAAAGCCTGGCCGCGCCAACCGGTACGAGGGCTCAACGTCAGCGCAGCATGGGCCAGCACCAGCAGATTCAGAGCGGTCAGCAATCCGACCCATAGCCATTCACTGGTAAAACGCGTGGTCACCCGTGCCAGGTCACCCCAGGCGCCTATCGAACACGCCGCCAACGCGCCGAGCAAGGGCAGCACCAGCGCCGAGCGCGTCGTGCGAACCCGGCCGCCGAGCAGCAACGTGCCGATGAAGATCAAGCCACCCACCGCCAGCCATTGCGACCAGTAGGGTACGTTTGTCACTGGCCCGGCCAGCACGCCCTTGTCCTGGCGATCGGCATCGAACAGCCCCCAGTAACCACCCACTGCACCTTCACTGGCGCGTTTCCATGGCTGGTCGAAGGCTTCGATCAGGTTGTAGTGCCAGCCCCGTTGCTCGGCCATGGCGACAAAACCGCGAATGAACCTGGCTTCGTTGACCCGGCTCGGCAGCGCTGTTTCGCGCTGACGGCCTTCGCTGGGCCAGCCGGTTTCGCCAATCAGTACATCCTTGGGCGCGAACTTGTYGCCGAACACCTGGCGTACTTCGGCCACATGTTGCAGGGCGGCGTCGATGTTCGATGGATCATCTTCCCAGTACGGCAGCAAATGGATGGTCAGGAAGTCCACGGCGGGGGCGATTTCCGGGTGCTTGAGCCAGAACTCCCAGACGTCGGCATAGGTGACAGGCTGTTTGACCTGGCTATGGACCTTGTTGATCAGTTTCGCCAATTGCGCGCCAGTGACTTCCTTGCGCAGCAGGGTTTCGTTGCCGACGATCACGGCGCTCACCACATCCGGGTTGGCATTGGCCGAGGCGATCAGCAGGTCGACTTCTTTTTCCGTGTCCACCGGGTTGCTGTTGACCCAAGCGCCAATCATCATTTTCAAGCCGTGCTTGCGCGCCAGTTCCGGCAGGGCTTCGAGGCCGGTCATGGAATAGGTGCGGATGCATTCGAAGCTTTTGGACAGCAGCGCGAGGTCGGCATCCATGCGCTCGGGGCGCAGCTTGAAGGGCTGGTCGAACGGCGATTGGTCTTTGTCGAACGGCGTGTAGGACGCGCATTGCAGCTTGTGCGTTGCGCTGGCCACGTCCGGCAATATCACCGGTTTGCCGAGGCCGTACCAGAAGCCGCCCAGGGCAAACAGCCCGAGCAGGCAAGCGAATAGATAAGCAGCAAAAGGGAAGCGGGATGTCGCGGACATGGAAAGGCCGTGTGGGAGCAAAGCGGCGCATGTTACCTGCATTTACCGTGTGCTTGGTGGCTTGCATGATTTTGATATGCAAAGTTCGGGCGGAGTCTGCGGTGCGTTGGTCGCGCTCAAGATTAATGGCGTTCTGATGTCGTTTCTCGTTGCCTTGAGGTCGCTGGCAGAGCAGGTCGCCAAGAGCGTCAGGTTGATCATCGAAGGCGTCAGTACTCCGCTGATGTTCGAACGAGTTTGCGGTAAGGCGTGATGGGGGCGCTGTGCACCATAACAATACGTTTAAGCGACTCGGCATCCGTCGAGCGCAGCACTTTCGGGGAAGTAACGATGAAGATGCGACGACTCTTGGGCGCAGGTGCCGCTTTGGTGCTGGCGATCAGTTCTACCGTGGCCAGTGCCGCTGGGAAGGAAGTGACGATCGGTTATGTCGACGGCTGGTCGGACAGTGTCGCCACGACCAACGTGGCTGCCGAAGTGATCAGGCAGAAACTCGGTTATGACGTGAAGCTGCAAGCCGTCGCCACCGGGATCATGTGGCAAGGCGTGGCCACCGGCAAGCTCGACGCCATGCTGTCGGCCTGGCTGCCGGTGACCCACGGCGATTACTGGACGAAGAACAAGGATCAGGTCGTCGATTACGGCCCGAACTTCAAGGACGCGAAAATCGGCCTGATCGTGCCGGAATACGTCAAGGCGAAGTCCATTGACGACCTCAAGACCGACGACACCTTCAAGAACCGCATTGTCGGCATCGACGCCGGTTCGGGCGTGATGCTCAAGACCGATCAGGCGATCAAGGACTACGACCTGACGGGCTATCAACTCAAGGCCAGTTCTGGCGCCGGCATGATCGCCGAGCTGACCCGTGCCGAGAAGAAGAACGAATCCATCGCAGTGACCGGCTGGGTGCCGCACTGGATGTTCGCCAAGTGGAAACTGCGCTTCCTCGAAGATCCGAAAGGCGTGTATGGCGCGGCTGAAACCGTGAACAGCATCGGCAGCAAAGGCCTGGAGGCCAAGGCGCCGGAAGTGGCCAAGTTCCTGAAGAACTTCCAGTGGGAATCCAAGGATGAAATCGGCCAGGTGATGCTGGCGATCCAGGACGGTGCCAAGCCTGAAGCGGCGGCGAAGGATTGGGTCGCCAAACACCCTGATCGTGTTGCTGACTGGACCAAGTGATTTGAGCTGACGCGTCTGGTCAGCATCTTCCAGGGTCGCTCGGCAAATTTATGCCAAGCGGCCCTTTGCTTTTTTGTAGGAGCGAGCTTGCTCGCGATGGGCGTGAGCGTTAACGCGTGCTGTCTGAAAAAGTGCGGCGCCTTCAAATTCATCGCGAGCAAGCTCGCTCCTACAATTGGCGAATCCGTCATGGCGTTATAAGACTAAGGTCGTCTGGAACCTGCCCCGCAGCCGCATAGAGTGGATACCGTTGCAACTCAATCTGTGCTGCGAGGATAAAAACAATGAACGACAGCATTTACCTCTCGATTCAAAACAGCCCGCGCTTCAAGGAGCTGGTTAGCAAGAGGGAACGATTCGCCTGGATTCTGTCGGCGATCATGCTAGGGCTTTACTCCGGATTCATCCTTCTGATTGCCTATGGACCGCAGGTGCTGGGGGCGAAAATCAGCCCTGAGTCCTCGATTACCTGGGGCATACCGATCGGTGTCGGGCTGATTGTTTCGGCTTTCGTCCTGACCGGTATTTACGTACGACGCGCCAACGGCGAATTCGACGACCTGAACAATGCGATTCTCAAGGAGGCTCAGCAATGATCCGCCGTCTAATGGCTCTTTTGAGTATCGCAGCTTTCGCGCCTGGCGCCTGGGCGGCTGACGCCCTGACCGGTGCCGTGCAGAAGCAACCGCTTAATGTGTCGGCGATCTTGATGTTTGTCGCCTTCGTCGGTGCCACCCTGTGCATCACCTATTGGGCTTCCAAGCGTAATAATTCGGCAGCCGACTACTATGCCGCTGGCGGCAAGATCACCGGTTTCCAGAACGGTCTGGCGATTGCCGGTGACTACATGTCGGCAGCGTCCTTCCTGGGTATTTCCGCGCTGGTGTTCACCTCCGGCTACGACGGCCTGATCTATTCGATCGGTTTCCTGGTGGGCTGGCCGATCATTCTGTTCCTGATCGCCGAGCGCCTGCGTAACCTGGGCAAATACACCTTTGCCGACGTGGCGTCCTATCGCCTGGGGCAAACCCAGATCCGCTCGCTGTCCGCTTGCGGTTCGCTGGTGGTGGTGGCGTTCTACCTGATCGCGCAAATGGTCGGTGCCGGCAAGCTGATCCAGTTGTTGTTCGGTCTCGATTACCACGTTGCGGTGATCCTGGTCGGTATTCTGATGTGCCTGTACGTGTTGTTCGGCGGCATGCTGGCGACCACCTGGGTGCAGATCATCAAGGCAGTCCTGCTGCTGTCCGGTGCTTCCTTCATGGCACTGATGGTGATGAAGCACGTCAACTTCGACTTCAACATGCTGTTCTCCGAGGCGATCAAGGTTCACCCGAAAGCTGAAGCGATCATGAGCCCGGGCGGTCTGGTGAAAGATCCGGTCTCGGCGTTTTCCCTCGGTCTGGCGCTGATGTTCGGTACCGCTGGCCTGCCGCACATCCTGATGCGCTTCTTCACCGTGAGTGACGCAAAAGAAGCCCGCAAGAGCGTGTTGTACGCAACCGGTTTCATTGGTTACTTCTACATCCTGACCTTCATCATCGGCTTCGGCGCGATCCTGCTGGTCAGCACCAACCCGGCCTTCAAAGACGCTGCTGGCGCCTTGTTGGGTGGTAACAACATGGCGGCGGTGCACCTGGCCAACGCGGTGGGTGGCAGTATATTCCTGGGCTTCATCTCGGCGGTGGCGTTCGCGACCATTCTGGCAGTGGTTGCCGGTCTGACCCTGGCCGGTGCTTCGGCGGTGTCCCACGACCTGTACGCCAGCGTGATCAAGAAAGGCAAGGCCAACGAGAAGGACGAGATTCGCGTCTCGAAAATCACCACCATCTTCTTGGCGGTGCTGGCAATTGGCCTGGGTATCCTGTTCGAGAGCCAGAACATTGCGTTCATGGTGGGCCTGGCGTTCTCCATCGCGGCGAGCTGCAACTTCCCGGTGCTGCTGCTTTCCATGTACTGGAAGAAGCTGACCACTCGCGGTGCGATGATCGGTGGGTGGATGGGGCTGATCAGTGCCGTGGGCCTGATGGTGCTTGGTCCGACCATCTGGGTGCAGATCCTGCATCACGAGAAGGCCATCTTCCCGTATGAGTACCCGGCGCTGTTCTCGATGATGATTGCCTTTGTCGGGATCTGGTTCTTCTCGGTTACCGACAAGTCCACTGCTGCGGACAATGAGCGGGCGCTGTTCTTCCCGCAGTTTGTTCGTTCGCAGACGGGTCTTGGGGCGAGTGGTGCTGTTTCGCACTAAGCGTTTGGGTTTGACTGTTTAAGTTGCGTTGAATGGAAATGCCCTGGTCGAGAGATCGGGGCATTTTTTTATTGGGCGGTAATCGACCGGAATTTCGTGGGTGTGCCGATTTACTGTAGGAACTAGCCTGCTCGCGAAGGCGGCCTGACAGCCGACCTGTCTTTTGTTGACCGCGTACATATCCATTCCTGCGGTAACGGCGGCTTATGGTTCCGCTCTTACAGCGGGTCACTTTGGCAAACGCCCCAAAGTAACCAAAGGTCTCGCCCCTTACGTACGGCCCCTCGCTAAGGCTCGGCGTTCCTTCGCTCCGGCATTCATCCGGGGGCATTGCCCTCCGGTCGGCTTCGCTTCGACCTACATGCAATGAGTTCGACTGCGTCGAACGGCGCTGCGCGCCAATCCCCGGATGAACACCTCCACTCAGCCTCCCGAGGGGGCGGGTGGATCAAGATCAAGAGCTGCAGGCGAGCTAACGCTCGGCCTGATGAGTGGTGAAAAGCGTGGGTGTATGCCGATCTGCCTTTGCTCTTCTGTGGGAGCTGGCTTGCCTGCGATGGCGGTCTGTCAGCCAGCATCAATGTCGGATGTGCCGACCTCTTCGCGGGCAAGTCGGATCGCCGCACCGCCGCTCCCACAGGTTTGGTGCCGTCCGAATAGTTTGTGTTCGACGCAAGTACTGTGGGAGCGAGCCTGCTCGCGATGGCGGTCTATCGGCTGACCGAAACTTTGCAGAGAACCACATCAGCAAACAGGCCGGCCGGTAGGCCGCCTCGGGCGCTGTTGCGGTGTACCCCCCCTCGTGAGGCCGAGAGGAGGTTCTGCGCAGTGGGCAACCCGGCATGGATGCCGGGTTAGTCGCCGCCGGCCATGGATGGCCGATGGCGGCGGGCCCACGGAGCAGGACCGGAGCGAGGGCATGCCGAGCCAAAGCGAGGCACCGAATGTCAGGGGCAAGAGCCCTTGGTTACTTGGGGCTTTTCCAAGTGACCCGCCGTAAGGGCGGAACCAATAGCGGCCGTTACCGCAGCAACGGATATGTACACCATCAAAAAACCGCACAAACAAAAACGGCCTCCTGCTCTTTATATAAAAAAGCAGAGGCCGTTCTCAGTACAACTCAACACGCTACAGCAAGACAGCGCTTACTTGCGGTCTTCCAGCTTGGTGATATCACGCGACTCGTAGCCGGTGTACAGCTGGCGCGGACGGCCGATCTTGTACGGGCTGGAGAGCATTTCTTTCCAGTGGGAGATCCAGCCGACGGTCCGCGCCAGGGCGAAGATCACGGTGAACATGCTGGTTGGAATGCCGATCGCCTTGAGGATGATCCCCGAGTAGAAGTCGACGTTCGGGTACAGCGAGCGCTCGATGAAGTACGGGTCGGTCAGCGCGATCTCTTCCAGGCGCATGGCCAGTTCGAGTTGCGGATCGTTGTTGATGCCCAGTTCCTTCAGTACTTCGTCGCAGGTCTGCTTCATGACGGTGGCGCGTGGGTCGCGGTTTTTGTAAACCCGGTGACCGAAGCCCATCAGTTTGAACGGATCGTTCTTGTCCTTGGCCTTGGCGATGTACTTGTCGATGTTCGAAACATCGCCAATCTCGTCAAGCATGGTCAGAACGGCTTCGTTTGCACCGCCGTGGGCAGGGCCCCACAGTGCAGCGATACCGGCGGCGATACAGGCGAACGGGTTGGCGCCCGAAGAGCCCGCCAGGCGCACGGTGGAGGTCGATGCGTTCTGCTCGTGGTCGGCATGGAGGATGAAGATCCGGTCCATGGCCTTGGCGAGTACCGGGCTGATCGGTTTGATCTCGCACGGGGTGTTGAACATCATGTGCAGGAAGTTTTCCGCGTACGACAGGTCGTTGCGCGGGTACATCATGGGTTGGCCCATGGAGTACTTGTAAACCATTGCTGCCAGGGTCGGCATCTTGGCAACCAGGCGGATCGCGGAAATTTCGCGATGCTGCGGGTTCTTGATGTCCAGGGAGTCGTGGTAGAAGGCCGAGAGGGCACCGACTACGCCGCACATGACGGCCATCGGGTGGGCGTCGCGACGGAAGCCGTTGAAGAAGGTCTTCAGCTGCTCGTGGACCATGGTGTGGTTCTTCACGGTGCTGACGAACTGTGCCTTCTGTTCTGCGGTCGGCAGTTCGCCGTTGAGCAGCAGGTAGCAGGTCTCCAGATAGTCCGACTTCTCGGCCAACTGTTCGATCGGGTAGCCGCGGTGCAGCAGAATGCCGTTGTCGCCATCAATATAGGTGATCTTCGACTCGCACGAGGCGGTCGACATGAAACCCGGGTCAAAGGTGAAACGGCCCGTGACCGTCAGGCCCCGAACATCGATAACATCGGGACCAACGGTGCCGGTTAAAATGGGCAGCTCGACGGGGGCTGCGCCCTCGATGATCAACTGCGCTTTTTTGTCAGCCATGTGGCCTCCTATTTATGCTTGAAATCATCAGACAGACCCCCCACGCAGGGCCCGCACCACTATAGCTG